>JAURVS010000184.1 GCA_030655355.1 Sphingopyxis sp. | reverse complement strand
CGCCAGATATTGCGCGGCGCGGGGCATAGCGAGGCCGGTCATCAGCGCGTGCCGAAACTGGCGGGCGACCTGTTCGAAGGCTGCTGCGTCTATCATGGCAATTGCGTCGAGGGTCTTGCGAGCGGTCCGGCGATTGCCGCGCGCGCGGGGCGAGACGGGCGCGACATCGCGCCCGACGACGCCGTGTGGAACCATGTTGCGCACGCCATTGCGATGCTGTGTCACAATCTCGTGCTCACGACGCTGCCGCAGCGCATTTTCATCGGCGGAGGCGTCGCAGTCGGTCAGCCGCAACTGCCCGTGCTGATCCGCGATCATCTTCGGAACAGCCTGAACGACTATGGCCCGGGCCATGATCTCGATGATCTGATCGGCAGTCCCGGTCTCGGTGATCGCGCCGGGCCTTGCGGATCGCTCGCGCTGGCGTCGATGGTCGCGCTCTAGCACGCCGCACAATTTCGAAAAATCATACGCAAACACTATGCGAGCCGCGCTTTCGCTCTCTCGCATTCAAACGCGGCTCTCTCCTATTTGATGCTCCGCAGGCGACTCGTTCCACCTTCCGTGGTCGGCGCCCTGCTGGAGCAATATCATGCAGGATCTTCTCTGGATCGGCATCATCCTGTGTCTCGTCGCGGCTAGCCTTGGCTACGCCCGCCTGTGCGACGACGCGTGAAGGATTGATGGCGATGACGCTCGATCTCTGGCTCGCGGGGTTCACCGCGCTTGGCCTTCTCATCTATCTCGTCGCCGTGCTCGCACGGCCCGAACGTTTCTAGGGGAGGTCCGCCATGACCTTTCAGGGATGGTTTCTCATCATCGCGTTCGTCGCGATCCTGCTTTTGCTCTGCAAGCCGATGGGACAATGGATGTTCGCGCTGTACGAGGGGCGCCGGACGCCGCTGCACCGCGTGCTCGGGCCGGTCGAGGCGGGATTTTACCGCCTGTCGGGGATTGACCCGACCGAGGAGCAGGGATGGCGGCGCTACGCGGTCCATATGCTGTTCTTCAACGCAGTGCTGCTGCTCTTCACTTATGCGATCCTGCGCCTGCAGGGCGTACTGCCGCTCAATCCGCTCGGTTATGAGGGAACGAGCGAACATCTGGCGTTCAATACCGCGATCAGCTTCACCGCGAACACCAATTGGCAAAGCTATGCCGGGGAATCGACGATGTCGAACCTCAGCCAGATGCTGGGGCTGACGATCCACAATTTCCTCTCGGCGGCGACGGGCATTGCGCTCGCGTTCGCACTGTTCCGCGGCTTTGCGCGCCGCAGTGCGACGACGATTGGCAATTTCTGGGCCGATATGACGCGGGTCACCTTGTATCTGCTGCTCCCGATCTGCGTCGTGCTGGCGACCTTCTATATTGCGAGCGGGGTACCGCAGACGCTCGGCGGTTCGGTCGATGTGACGACGCTGGAGGGTGCGAGACAGACGCTGGCGCTGGGGCCGGTCGCGAGCCAGGAAGCGATCAAGATGCTCGGCACCAATGGGGGCGGATTCTTCAACGCCAATAGCGCGCATCCGTTCGAGAATCCGACCGCCCTCACCAATCTGGTCCAGATGCTCTCGATCTTCCTGATCGGCGTCGGGCTGACCTGGACCTTTGGCAAGGCAGTCGGCAACACGCGGCAGGGCTGGGCGATCCTCGCCGCGATGATGACCTTGTTCCTTGCGGGAACGGCGATCGTCTATTGGCAGGAAGCCGCAGGCAATCCGATCCTCCACAACCTCGGCGTCGCCGGCGGCAATATGGAGGGCAAGGAGGTGCGCTTTGGCATCGCCGCCTCGTCGCTGTTCGCGGCGGTGACGACGGCGGCATCGTGCGGCGCGGTCAATGCGATGCATGACAGCTTCACTGCGCTCGGCGGGCTGATCCCACTGTTCAACATGCAGCTGGGCGAAGTCGTCATCGGCGGCGTCGGCGCGGGGATCTACGGCTTTCTGCTCTTCGCCATTCTTGCGGTGTTCGTCGCGGGGCTGATGGTGGGGCGGACGCCCGAATATGTCGGCAAGAAGATTGAGGCGCGCGAGGTCAAGCTTGCGGTGCTCGCGATCGCGGTCCTGCCGCTGATCATCCTCGGCTTCACCGCGATCGCGTCGGTTACCGAGGCGGGGCTTGCGGGGCCGCTCAACAAGGGGCCGCACGGCTTTTCGGAGATCCTCTACGCCTTCACCAGCGCGGTCGCGAACAATGGATCGGCCTTTGCGGGTCTCTCCGCCAACACGCCCTTTTATAACGGGATGCTCGGCGTCGCGATGTGGATCGGTCGCTTCTTCATCATCATTCCAATGCTGGCGATCGCGGGCGGGCTGGCGGCGAAGAAATATACGCCCGAGACGGCGGGCAGCTTCCCCACGACGGGGCCGCTGTGGACGGGCCTGTTGATCGGCATCGTGCTGATCGTCGGCGGCCTGACCTTCCTGCCCGGTCTCGCGCTTGGTCCCATCGCCGATCATCTCGCGATGATCAACGGCCAGCTCTTTTAAGGATCCATGTAAATGGCTCGGTCTGAAACCAAATCGCTTTTCACCGCCGATCTGATCGCTCCGGCGATCGGTGACGCCTTTCGCAAACTCAATCCCCGGCAGTTGATCCGCAACCCGGTGATGTTCACCACCGGGGTCGTGGCGAGCTTGCTGACGCTCCTGCTTGTCGTCGGTCAGGATGGCCTCGCGACCGGCTTCAAGCTGCAACTCGTTATCTGGCTGTGGCTGACGGTGTTGTTCGGCACCTTCGCCGAAGCGCTCGCCGAGGGGCGCGGCAAGGCGCAGGCGGCATCGCTGCGCGCCACCAAGGCCGAGCTGACTGCCAAGCGGCTGAAGGGCGACGGGAAAGCGTATGACAACGTCCCCGCCAGCGCCTTGCGCGTCGGCGATATCGTGCTGGTCGAAACGGGCGACCTGATCCCCTCGGACGGCGACGTCGTTGGCGGCGTCGCGTCGGTCAACGAAGCCGCGATCACGGGGGAAAGCGCGCCGGTGATCCGCGAGGCGGGCGGCGACCGGTCGGCGGTGACGGCGGGAACGCGCGTGATTTCGGACGAAATCCGCGTGCAGGTGACGGTCAATCCGGGGCAGGGTTTCCTCGACAGGATGATTGCGCTCGTCGAGGGCGCCGAGCGGCAGAAGACGCCGAACGAAATCGCGCTGACCTTGCTGCTCGTCGGGCTGACGATCATCTTCCTGATCGCGGTCGGGACTATTCCGAGCTTTGCCAGCTATGCGGGCGGCAGCATCCCGGTTGCGATCCTCGCCGCATTGCTGATCACGCTGATTCCGACGACGATCGCGGCTTTGCTGTCGGCGATCGGGATTGCGGGGATGGACCGGCTCGTGCGGTTCAACGTCCTCGCAAAGTCGGGGCGCGCGGTCGAGGCGGCGGGTGACATCGATGTGCTGCTGCTCGACAAGACCGGGACGATCACCGTCGGCGACCGTCAGGCGACCGAATTTCGTGCCGTTGGGGGTCAGTCGATGGCGGCGCTTGCCGAGGCTGCGCTGCTTGCCAGCCTTGCCGACGAAACGCCCGAAGGCCGCTCGATCGTCACGCTGGCGCGCGAGACATTTGGCCAGACCGCGGCGGAGCTCCCCGCAGGCGCCGAGATCATCCCGTTCACTGCGCAGACGCGCATCTCGGGCATCAAGCTTGGCGACAGCGTGATCCAGAAGGGCGCGGTGGATTCGGTGCTGAAGGCCAATCCGGGTGCGGGGGCGACCGCGGCGGCGACCGAGCTGCGCCGCATTACCGACGAGATCGCACGCGCGGGCGGCACGCCGCTGGCAGTTGCGAAGGACGGCCAGCTGCTCGGTGCGATTTTCCTCAAGGATATCGTCAAGGCGGGCATCCGCGAGCGCTTCGGCGAATTGCGCGCGATGGGCATCCGCACGGTGATGATCACCGGCGACAATCCGCTGACCGCATCGGCGATCGCGGCCGAGGCGGGGGTCGATGATTTCCTCGCGCAGGCGACGCCCGAGGACAAGCTGGAGCTAATCCGCAAGGAGCAGCAGGGCGGCCGCCTCGTCGCGATGTGCGGCGACGGCACCAACGACGCGCCCGCACTGGCGCAGGCCGATGTCGGCGTCGCGATGAACACCGGCACGCAAGCGGCGCGCGAGGCGGGCAATATGGTCGATCTCGACAGCGATCCGACGAAGCTGATCGAGGTCGTCGGGCTCGGCAAGCAATTGCTGATGACGCGCGGGGCGCTCACGACCTTCTCGGTCGCCAACGATGTCGCCAAATATTTCGCGATCATCCCAGCGATGTTCGTGATCCTCTATCCGGGGCTCGGCGTGCTCAACATCATGGGGCTGACCAGCCCCGAGAGCGCAATCCTGTCCGCGATCATCTTCAACGCGCTGATCATCCCGCTGCTCGTTCCGCTCGCGCTGAAGGGCGTGACCTATCGTCCGATGGGCGCCGGGCCGCTGCTCGCGCGCAATCTCGCCGTCTATGGCCTTGGCGGCCTTGTGGCACCTTTCGTCGGCATCAAGCTGATCGACCTGGCGGTCGGCGGCCTGGGCCTCGTCTGAGGAAAATGACAATGAACAAGGATATCATCAGCTCGCTGCGTCCGGCGCTCGTCATGACGCTGTTGTTCGCTTTGCTCCTCGGGCTCGCTTACCCGCTGGCAATGACGGGCATCGGGCAAGCGCTTTTCCCGAGCCAGGCGAATGGCAGTCTGGTGCGCGAGGATGGCCGGGTGATCGGATCGACGATCGTCGGGCAGGCCTTCACCTCCGAACGCTATTTCCACTCGCGCCCGTCGGCGGCGGGTGATGGCTATGACGGGCTTGCTTCCTCGGGGTCGAACCTCGGCCCGACGTCGCAGGTGCTTGCCGACCGGGTGAAAGGTGATGTCGCCCGACTGTCCGAAACGACGCCAGGGTTAAACGTTCCGCCTGACCTGGTGACGACCTCCGCCTCGGGGCTCGACCCCCACATCAGTCCCGAGGCGGCCTTGTATCAGGTCGATCGTGTCGCGCGCGTCCGCTCGCTCGATCGCGCCGCGGTGCGCAGACTGGTCGAGCAGGCGGTCGAGACGCCGTTTCTGGGCTTCATCGGCGAGCCGCGCGTCAATCTGTTCAAGCTCAATCGACGACTCGATGCATTTGGGGCTAAACCCGCCGCGTGACCGAGCCCGACCGTCCATCTCCAGAGGCCTTTCTGCGTCAGGCGGCGCAGGAAGGCCGCGGCCGTTTGAAAGTGTTTCTCGGCGCGGCGCCCGGCGTCGGCAAGACGTGGGAGATGCTCACCGATGGGCGACAACGGCGCGAGGCGGGAGTCGATGTCGTCGTTGGCGTAGTCGAAACGCATGGACGGCGCGAGACCGAAGCGCTGGTCGAAGGGCATGAGATTATCGCGCGCCGCGATGTCGACCATCAGGGGCATAGCCTTGGCGAGATGGACATCGACGCGATCCTCGAACGGCGTCCGGGGCTAGTTCTGGTTGATGAGCTGGCGCACAGCAATGCGCCAGGTAGTCGGCACCCCAAGCGTTATCAGGACGTCGAGGAACTGCTGGATGCGGGGATCGATGTCTATTCGACAATCAACATCCAGCACGTCGAGAGCCTGAACGACGTCGTCGCATCGTTCACGCGCGTCCGCGTCCGCGAGACGGTGCCCGACTCCATCCTTGAAAACGCCGAGATCGAGGTCGTCGACATTCCGCCCGACGAACTGATCGAGCGGCTGCGCGACGGCAAAGTCTATATCCCGCAGGAAGCGACGCGCGCGCTGACGCATTTTTTCTCGAAGTCGAACCTCACCGCGCTACGCGAACTGGCGCTTCGGCGCGCCGCGCAGGCCGTCGATGCGCAGATGCTGGAGCATGTGCGCAGCCATGCGCTGGCGGGCAGTTTTGCGGTTGGCGAACGGATCGTCGTGGCGGTCAGCGAACTGCCGGTCGCTGCCGAACTGGCGCGCGCGGGCAAAAGGCTGGCCGATGCGCTGCGCGCGCCGTGGACCGCAGTCTATATCGAGACGCGGCGCAGCCAGTCGATGTCGGATGCGGACCGCCGTCAGCTGGCTGACACGCTCGCGCTCGCGTCGCGGCTCGGCGCCTCGACCGCGACGGTGCCCGCCGCGAGCGTCGTCGAAGGGCTGCGCAGCTTTGCGGCTGACGCCCGCGCGACGCAGATCGTCATTGGCAAGTCGACGCGGCCGTGGTGGTTCGAGATGCGGCATGGCTCGGTGGTCGACCAGCTGGTGCGGACGATCGACGATGTCGCGATCCATGTGCTGCCGGGCGAGCCCGCTGTGTCCCCCGGGGAAAAGCGCAGCCGTCTGGTCATCCCCGGCCGCTGGGGGCGACCGACGGACTATCTCTGGTCGCTGATCATGGTGGTCGCGATGACCGCGCTCGGCCGCTTGCTGCTCGCCGCGATCGACCTTGGCAATATCGCCTTGCTCTATCTGGTCCCGGTGATGTTCGCCGCGGCGACCTTTGGCCTGCGCGCCGGGCTGTTCGCGGGGCTCGCGTCGAGCCTTGCGTATAATTTCTTCTTCCTGCCGCCGACGGGCACGCTCACCGTCAATAATCCCGAGAATATCGTCAGCATCCTTGTGCTGCTCGGCGTCGCGGTGGTGACCAGCCAGTTTGCGGCGCGCGTGCGCGCGCAGGCCAATCTCGCGCAATGGAGCGCGCGGCAGAATGCGGCGCTCGCGAGCTTCTCGCGCCAGCTCACCGCGGCGCCCGATCAGGATAGGCTGATGCACGCGATCTGCGCCGAGGTCGGGCGTCTGCTCGATGTCCGCACCGTTCTGTTGCTGCCGTCCGCCGACGGGCCGACGTTGCGTGCCGCGGTTCCGCCCGAAGACCGGCTCGAGCAGATCGAAAGCGCCGCCGCGCAATGGGCGATGGACAATGCGCAGCCTGCCGGGCGCGGATCGTCGACGCTGACCGCTTCGGACTGGCTGTTTCATCCGCTGCGCACGACGCGCGGCGTGCTTGGCGTGCTCGGGATGACGCGCGACGATGCGCGCGAGCCCGTCCGCTCGGATCAGGTGCCATTGCTGATGAGCCTTCTCGACCAAGCGTCGATCGCGCTCGACCGCATGGAACTGGAAGAAGCGTCGCTGCACGCGCGCCAGGTCGGCGAGCGCGATCGCCTGCGTTCGGCGCTGCTGTCGTCGGTGAGCCACGATCTTCGCACCCCGCTCACTGCAATCCTCTCGGCGGCGCAGGAAATGCGGCAGCACCCCTCGTCGATGCTCGCCGAGACGATCGAGACCGAAGCGCTGCGCCTCAACCGTTTCGTATCGAACCTGCTCGACATGGCGCGCGTCGAAGCCGGGGCGCTGCCGATGAAGGTCGAGGCGACCGACCTGTTCGACGCGGCAGCGAGCGCCGCGCATGATACGCGCGCGTCGCTGGCGGGGCATGAGGTTAAGGTCGACATCTCGCCCAATATTCCGCTGGTGCGTGTCGATCCGGTGCTTCTGCATCATTGCCTGATCAACCTGCTCGACAATGCCGGACGCTATGCCGATCCGGGCACCCCGATCATCATTCGCGCGCGGCGCATGGCGGATGCGATCCAGTTGTCGGTGATCGATCAGGGGCCGGGTATAACGCCAGGGAATGAGAAGCGCGTCTTCGAAACTTTTACCCGCCTCGAAGGAAGCGACCGCGCCAAGCATGGCACCGGCCTTGGCCTCGCGATCGTCAAGGGTTTCGCCGAGGCGATGGGGCTGTCGGTCGAGGCAGGCAATAATGCCGATCCGCATGGCGCCAGCTTTACCATCACTATTCCCGAGGCGTTGCTGATCACGCATCTGGCCGACAAGGACATCCCATGAAAGTGCGTCACAAGATATTGATCGTCGATGACGAACTGCATATTCGCCGCCTGATCCACGCCGCGCTGGCGCGCGCCGATTATGCGATCGTCGAGGCCGAAAATGCGCGCGAGGCGATGGATCGGCTGCGCGACGAGCGGCCCGACATCATCTTGCTCGACCTGGGGCTGCCTGACCGCGACGGGCTGGAGCTTGTGCCGCTGATCAAGCAGCAGTCGGATACGACGCTGATCGTCGTCTCGGCGCGCGACGCGACCGAAGAGAAAGTGGCCGCGCTCGATCTGGGCGCCGACGATTATCTGACCAAGCCCTTCGACACCGACGAACTGCTCGCGCGTGTGCGCGTCGCGCTGCGCAATCGCCTGACGCGCGACGGTGGGAATCTGTCACTGACGGTTGGCGATGTGACGATGGACATGATCGCGCGGACGGTGACGAAGGGTGGGAAGGAAGTGCATCTGACGCCCAAGGAATATGCGGTGCTGGCGCAGCTTGCGCGCTTTCCCGGCCGCGTCATCACGCACAATCAGATCATGAACGAGGTCTGGCCGCACGAACATGAGCATCATGTCGAATATCTGCGCGTGCTCGTCCGCACGCTGCGCCAGAAGCTCGAAGCCGACCCGCAGCAGCCGCGGATCATCTGCAATGAATTGGGGATCGGCTATCGGCTGCGGCTCGCCGGGGACAGTCCAGCCGAGGATGCCAGCGCGCGCTGAGTGGGTGCCGCAACGCAAATCCTACGCAAATTCTATGGCACAGGCTGTGTCCTGCTCTCGAATTGAAACGGCGCGCACGCCTAATCCATTGGCATGATTCGCAACAACATTGAGGAGCGTGCGTCGACGCCGCACCGCGCGCGCGACCGCATCATCGACTGGCTGGGCGCGCAGGGCGCCTTGCTGCTGTCCATCTATATGTGTGGCGCCGTCGCGCTCATCGCATTCCTTGCCGAGGTCATGGGCTAATGGTCCGCGATCATATGCAATCTCAATGCGCGACCGCATTTGCCGATCTCGATTTCCTATGTGTGCGTGCGTAATTGAACGGCCTCCCAAGGAGGATCGGATGACAAAATGGCATGAAACGCTCGCCGCCAATCTCGGTCTGCGCAGCGGCGGCCTTGTCCTGCTTCTGCTCGGTTCGTTGGCCGCGCTCCGGCTGCATCAGATCGCGCTGACGACCTCCCCCCGCGACGCAACCGCGTTCATGATGTTGCTGGCGGCAATCGCCTTTCTGTGCGGAAGCGCGGGAAGCGCGCTTCTGTTCGTTGGACCCGGGCTGTGGGACAGCGTCGAGGTCTCGGAACGCTGGAGGCGCTTGCCTGGGCATGAGTAGCCCGGCAAGGTGGGGCGAGCTGTCCGGGCTCCAGCAGATGAAAGAAAGACATGGTGTTGTCCAAGATCGTCAACGGAGCCAGCCTCAAGCCTCGTTCGGGAGCACCGCCCAGGAAGATCGTCCTCCTGCTTCATGGCTTTGGTTCGAGCGGCACGGACATGATCTCGTTGGCGCCGCAATGGCAGGATGCGCTTCCCGATACCTTGTTCCTCGCGCCGCACGCGCCGCAGCGCTGCGCGATGATGGCGACGGGCTATCAATGGTGGGGGCTGTCGGGATTTGCCCCGTCGGCACTGGCGGCAGGCGCGGCATCGGCCGCTCCTGCCATAGACGCCTTTATTGATCGCAAGCTGACTCAATATGGGCTGACCGACGCCGATCTGGCGCTCGTCGGCTTTAGCCAGGGTACGATGATGGGCCTTCATATCGGGCTGCGCCGACCGGGAACGGTCGCCGCGGTGGTTGGCTATTCGGGAATGCTCACCGGCGCGGCGGAGCTTGCGCACGGCGAGATGGCAAAGCCGCCGGTGCTGTTGGTGCATGGAACCGCCGATCCGGTGGTTCCGATCGCGGCGCTGCATATGGCAGAAAGCGAGCTCAAACGACTGGGCGTCGATGTAACCACTCACATCTCCTATGGCGTCGCGCACAGCGTCGATCCGGTTGGTCTGCGGCTTGGCCGGGATTTTGTGGCAAAGGCCTTCGATCGCTCGTCGTGAGAGCTCGCGAACTGGTCCCGATCACCATATAACTTTCAGCTATAGGCTCGCATCGTCTTTGATGACGCGTCGATCCGAAACTTCTCGCATGATGATGCCGTTCCCATCTGAGAGGCATTTCATGATCGCCAGTCCCTATCTTCTCTATCTTGGCCATGTGAATGACGAAGTCGGCATCAAGACGTCGCGCGGTCTGGCGGTGTTCAGGCCCGACGAATGCGTCGGCGAATTTCGTCACGATGATTGCGAGCTGACGCTCGATCTGCCGCGCATGGGTTTTGCTGAAGCGGTAGCGGCGGGCGCGAAGACGCTCGTTCTGGGCATTGCCAATGCTGGCGGCAAATTGGGCGACGATCTGGTGCGCGACGCGCTGGAAGCGATTGCGGCGGGACTGGATGTCGCGTCGGGATTGCACAACCGGTTGCGCGACGAGCCCGCGCTGGTCGAGGCGGCAGCGCGATATGGCCGCCAGTTGCACGATGTGCGCGATCCGCGTCCCGATATTCCGATCGGCAATGGCAAGCCGCGTGCAGGCAAGCGCTTGCTCGCCGTGGGGACCGATTGCTCGGTCGGAAAAATGTATGCGACCTTGTGCCTCGAAAAGGGGATGCGCGCGCGCGGCATGAAGGCCGATTTTCGCGCGACCGGGCAGACGGGCATTCTGATTGCCGGTAGCGGCGTGCCGCTCGACGCGGTGATCGCCGATTTCATTTCGGGCGCAATCGAACAGATTTCGCCCGCGCGCGACGATGACGGCTGGGACCTGATCGAGGGGCAGGGGTCGCTTTTCCACCCGTCCTTCGCGGGGGTCTCGACAGGGTTGTTGCATGGCGCGCAGCCCGACGCGCTGATCCTGTGCCACGATCCGGTGCGCGAGCATATGCGCGGCCTGCCGCATTATTCGCTGCCGGGGCTCAAGGAGACGCTCGAGGCCAATCTGCAGGTTGCGCGGCTGACCAACCCCGGCGTGCAGGCGGTGGGCATCGCGCTCAATACGTCAAAGCTTTCGCCCGCCGAGGCACTGCGCCTGTGTGCCGAAACGTCCGAAGCACTCGGCCTTCCGTGCGCCGACCCGTTTGCCCATGGCGTCGACTCCTTTATCGACAGGATCAATCTATGCTTCGAACCATCGTCGCGCGAAGCGACGCTTTCCCACTAGCCCAACCGTTTCGCATATCGCGCGGCGTCAAGACGGTAGCCGATGTGATCACCGTCGAGATCATGGCCGACGGCGCCACTGGACGCGGCGAAGCGGTGCCCTATCCGCGCTATGGCGAAACGATCGCAGGCGCGCTTGATGAAATCGCCAACGCGCGCGGCGCGATCGCCGACGGGGCGACGCGCGACGACCTGCTCACGCTGATGTCGGCTGGCGCCGCACGCAACGCGGTTGATTGCGCATTGTGGGACCTTGAAACGCGCTTGTCGGGCCGCAGCGTGAACGACCGCCTCGGCCTGCCCGAAGTTGCCGATACGCCCACCGCGATGACCGTCAGTCTGGACACGCTGGAGGCGATGTCCGCCGCGGCGCGCGCGCTGGCCGACGTACCGCTGATCAAGATCAAGGTCGATCGCACCGATCCCGCAGCGCAGATAAGAGTCGTTCGCGAAGCGGCGCCAAAGCCGCGGATCATCGTCGATCCCAACGAAAGCTGGACGATCGCGGAAGTCGAGCGGTTGCAGCCTTTGCTCGTCGAACTGCGCATCGACCTGCTCGAACAGCCGCTGCCCGCGGGAGAGGATGAGGCGCTCGAAGGCTTTGAGTCGCTTATTCCGATCGCCGCCGACGAATCGGCGCATGTCGCGGGCGATGTCGGCGCGCTCGCGAGCAAATATCAGGTGATCAATATCAAGCTCGACAAGACGGGCGGGCTGACCGGCGCATTGGCGCTCGCCGATGCCGCCGCCGCTGCGGGGCTCGGCCTGATGACGGGCAGCATGATTTCGTCGTCGCTTTCGATCGCCCCCGCGCTGATCGTCGCGGCGCGGTCGACGTTCGTCGATCTGGACGGGCCGCTGTGGCTTGCAGCCGACCGGACGGGCGGGGTCAAGGGAATCGACGGCGTGCTGACGCCGCCTGTCGCAGGCTTTTGGGGAACGACGTAAAGCGTTTGAAAACAACAAAAACGGGGTGTCGCAAATGATCCGCTATATGAAGTTCACGACCGCTACGATCGCGCTTTTATCTGCGACCACGCTTTGGGCGCCTCAAGGCGCGGCTGAAGCGCCGACCGGAGCCGATCTCGTGATCCGCGGCGGCACCATCTATACCGGCGATGCCGCGCCGTTTCGCGGCGATGTCGCCATCCGCGACGACCGGATCATCTATGTCGGGCCGAAGGCGCCCGGCACGAGCGCGCGGACTATCGACGTGACCGGGCTGATCGTGGCGCCGGGCTTTATCGATCCGCACGCGCATGTGAACGAAGCACTGGCATCCAAGGACCCTGCGACGCGGCTTGTCCTGCCGTTCCTGACGCAGGGCGTGACGACGGCGTTCATCGGGGTCGACGGCTATGGCGATCCTGAAGTCGCGCGCACCTTTGGCATCGCCGATGCGCGTGCCGGCGGTGAGGGAGTCGCGGGACTGGAGCAATCGTCGCGCGATTTCGGGATCAATTTCGCGACCTATGTCGGCCTCGGTTCGGTCCGCTCGAAAGTGATCGGCGCTGCCGACCGCGCGCCGACGGCGGCGGAACTCGCGACAATGGTCGGGCTGGTCGACAAGGCGATGTGCGAAGGCGCGATGGGACTGTCGACCGGGCTGTTCTATGCGCCGCAAAGCTATGCGAAGCGCGACGAAGTCGTGACGCTCGCCAAGGCAGCGGCCGCGCGCGGCGGCACCTATGACAGCCATATCCGTGACGAGTCGAGCTATACCATCGGGCTGAAGGGCGCGATCGAGGAAGCGCTGTCGGTCGGGCGCGATGCAAAAATCCCCGTCCATATCGCACACATCAAGGCACTGGGCGTCGACGTTCACGGACAGGCGCCGGCGATCATCGCGCAGATCGAGGCGGCGCAGAAGGCGGGCCAGATCGTTCATGCCGATCAATATCCCTGGTCGGCCTCGGGCACGGGGCTGTCGGCGGCGCTCCTTCCGCGCTGGGCGCAGGATGGCGGCCGGGCGGAGATGCTGAAGCGCTTTGACGACAGCGTGGCGATGGCACGGATGCGCCCGGAAATGGTCGAAAATCTCCGCCGTCGTGGCGGTCCGGAGTCGCTGCTCATTACATCGGGACCGGCCGGTTTCGAAGGCAAGACGCTCGAACGGATTGCAAAGGATCGTGCGATCGCCCCTGTCGATGCAGCGATCCTGATCCTCAAACTGCGCGAGGCGGGCGTCGCCTCGTTCAATCAGGACGAAGGCGATATCGCCGCCTTCATGAAACGGTCATGGGTGGTGACCAGTTCGGACGCGTCGCAGGGGCATCCCCGCTATTATGCGTCGTTCGCGCGGAAATATGCGACCTATGTAAAGGAAAAGGGGGTCATCGACCTCGGCACCTTCATCAAGCAGAGCAGCTTCGCGACGTCGCGGCTGTTCGGGCTGGAGGGGCGCGGCGAGCTCAAGGCGGGGGCCTTTGCCGATGTGATCGCATTCGATCCGGCGACTTTTGCGCCGCGGGCCGATTATGCCCAGCCCGCCTTGTTCTCGACGGGCATGCGTTTCGTCGTGGTCAATGGGTCGCTGGCGATCGAAAATGGCGAGGCCACGGGGCTGGCAGGCGGCCGTCCGCTTCCGCGAAGCGCACAGGGAGCCAGCTGCAAATAATCAGGAAATGAGGATGCAACCGCCAGTCAATAGGCGGGCCCGGAGGCGTCTTTCACGCAAAAAAATACAGAAAAAGGGGAAAAACATGTCGAGATCAACGCCGATCGTATCCACCGCCGCGCTCGCGGTAGCGATGCTTTGGAGCGCGCCCGCTTTTGCGCAGGACGACCTGTCCGACAGCGCCGAGAGTGCCACTGAGGCTGCAACCGAAATCACCGTGACGGGTACGCGCATCCAGCGCGACGGCTATCGTGCCCCGACCCCGCTCACCGTACTGAATTCGGACGATATCGAAAGCTCGGCGCCGGCGAACATCGCCGACTATGTCAACGATATCCCCTCGCTCGTCGGCAGCGTTACGCCAGCAACCTCGAACCTCAACATCAGTGCGGGCACCGCGGGCGTCAATGCGCTCAACCTGCGCGCGCTCGGCACCGCGCGGACGCTCGTTCTGCTCGACGGGCAGCGGTCGGTAGGTTCGACCCTCGGCGGGCTTGTCGACGTGAACACCTTTCCCCAGGGGCTGATCAAGAGCGTCGAAATCGTCACCGGCGGCGCTTCGGCGGCCTATGGGTCCGACGCCGTGTCGGGCGTCGTCAACTTCATCCTCGACAAGGAATATACCGGGATCAAGGGGACGGCCGAATATGGCATCACCAAATATGGCGACGCGCCGAACTATCGTGCGTCGCTGACCGCAGGCACGGCCTTTGCCGACGGCCGCGGCCATTTGCTGCTTAGTGGCGAAATCGCGATCAAGGACGGGCTGCATGGCGTTCCGCGCGACTGGAACAACCGCGGCTGGTATATGATCAACAACCCCGCTTATGCGGTCGGCAATGGACAGCCCGAGCGGCTCGTCGTTTCGGGTACGGGGCTCAGCCAGGCGACGCCCGGCGGTATCATCACGAACACGGCGTTTCGCGGCACGGTCTTCGGGCAGGGCGGCTCGGTCAGCCAGTTCAATTATGGCACGGTGCGCGATCCGTGGATGATCGGCGGCGATTGGGAATCGACGCAGGTCAACGGCTTCCAGTCGCTCGATCCAGAAGAGAATCGCAAAAGCGCCTTTGGCCGGTTGAGCTTTGAAGTGTCCGAAGGGCTCAACCTGTTCGTCCAGGCATCCTATGCCAAGTCGAAGAACCTCGGCTGGCTGGGTGTGCAGCTGAATCAGGCGAATGTGACCATCCGCGCCGACAATGCCTTTATCCCTGAACCGCTGCGTACGCAGCTTGCCGGGGCGGGCATCACCCAGTTCACACTGGGGACGACCAACGCCGACCTGCCGATCCGCAAGAATGATACGCAGCGCGAATTGCAGCGCTATGTCATCGGTGCGAACGGTGAATTCGATCTGTTCGGATCGACTGCGCGGTGGGACGCCTATTACCAGAAGGGGATCAGCCGCACGCGCGAGATGGCGCGCGACATCACGAACAATGCCCGCCTCGCTCTGGCGCAGGATGCGGTGTTCGCCCCCGCTGGCAATGCGCTCGGCGTGCCCGTGGGAACGATCGTCTGCCGCTCGACGCTGACTGCCCCGACAAATGGTTGCGTTCCGCTCAACCGGCTCGGCATTGGCGTCGCGAGTCAGGCGGCGCTCGATTATGTGCTCGGCAATCCGTATCGTGAGCAGAAATTCCAGCAGGACGTCTTTGCGGCAAATCTATCGTTCGACGCGTTCAACCTGCCCGCGGGGCCGGTTTCAGTGGCGATCGGCGGCGAGCATCGGCGCGAGAAGGTGTCGGGTGAAGTTCCGACCGAATTCCAGTCGGGCTGGTTCGTCGGCAACTTCCTGCCGAGCTTTGGCTCGTACAATGTGACCGAAGCCTATCTTGAGCTGCTCGTTCCGGTGATCGACGGGCTCGACTTCAACGGCGCGATCCGCGGCACCGACTATTCGACGTCGGGATATGTCACGACGTGGAAGGCGGGGCTGACGTTCGAGCCGATTCCCGACATCCGCTTTCGCGCCACGCGGTCGCGCGACATTCGCGCGCCGAACCTCGGCGAACTCTACACAGCGGGTTCGACGCGCATCAATGTGCTGATCGATCCGACGCAGAACAACGCGTCGGTGCAGTTTGCCGGAACGACGCGTGGCAATGCCTTGCTGAAGCCCGAGCGCGCCGATCAGTGGGGCGTGGGCGTGGTGTTGCAACCTCGCTTCATTCCCGGCTTCGCCTTTTCTGCCGACTATTATGACATCAAAATCGAGGGTGCGATCGGTTCGGTCGCGGCGCAGACGATCGTCGACCGCTGCGCCGAAGGCGTGCAGGCATTTTGCAGCGCGGTGGTCCGTGGGCCCAATGCGTTCGGCAACAGCCTGCAAGTTTTCGAAAGCCCGTTCAACTTTGCGTCGCAACGCGCAAAGGGCATCGATTTCGAAAGCTCGTATCGCGTTCCGGTCGGCGCGGGCGACTTGACGCTGCGCGCGATGGCGACGCGTTACATCAAGAATTATTTCGATAACGGGATCGATGCGCCGACCGACACGGTGGGCCAGAATGCACCGGGCGGCGCGCCCAAATGGCTTTACCGTGTGCAGGGAACCTATTCGAACGAAGATTTCACCTTCAACCTGACGGGCCGCGGCGTCAGCAGCGGGGTCTATGACAATAGCTTCGTCGAATGCACCACGGGTTGCCCCGCATCGACCGTCACCAACCGGACGATTGACAATAATCGTATCAAAGGCGCCTTCTATCTCGACACGACCTTGTCCTTCGACGTTGAGATGGGCGAACGCGAGCTGCAATTCTTCGTGAGCGTCAACAATCTGCTCGACAAGGATCCGCCGGTCGTCGCGCCCGGACCGGCAGGCAGCGCCTATGCGACGCCGGCGACGAACCAGTCGATCTATGATCTGTTAGGGCGGACCTATCGCGTCGGCATTCGCTTCAAAATCTGACGGGAGACAAGAGATGAAAAGGGTCGCGCTATCACTCGCCGTTCTTCTGACCACCACCGCTCCGGCATGGGCGCAGCATTATGATGTGCTGATCCGCGGTGGCACCGTCTACGACGGAAGCGATACGCCCGGCCGGACTGCCGACGTCGCCATCACTGGCGATCGTGTCGTCGCCGTGGGGATCGTCCCGCCCACGGCGACGGCGACGACGCTGGTCGATGCCACCGGAAAGATTGTCGCTCCCGGGTTCATCGATCCGCATTCGCATGCTGCGCCGAATATCCAGACGGCGCGGCTCGCGGCGGCGCTGCCGATGCTCCACCAGGGCATCACGACATTGTCGATCAACCCCGATGGTGGCGGGCCGGCCGAGCTTGGCCAGCAGATCACCGATCTTCGGACCAATATCCCCGGGGTCAATGTCATCCCGCTCATCGGGCATAATGCCGTGCGCCGCGAAGTGATGGGCAATGTGGCGCGGCTCGCGACGCCCGCCGAGCAAACGAAGATGGAGGCACTTGTGACCGCCGCGATGCAGGCTGGTGCCTATGGGTTGTCCGACGGCCCTTTCTATATTCCGAGCAAATATTCGAATACCGCCGAGATCGTCGGGCTGGCGAAGGCGGTCGCACGCTTCCCCGACGCGATTTACATCAGCCATATCCGCGACGAGGGCAATTACGACATCGGCGTCGTCGCGGCGGTCGATGAGGTGATCACCGTTGCGCGCGATGCCGGAATCACCGGCGTCGTGACGCATATCAAGGTGCTCGGCCCGCAGGTCTGGGGCAAGTCGGCGGAGGTCATTGCGCGGATCGACGAAGCGCGTGCATCGGGGGTGAAAATATGGGCCGACCAATATCCCTATACCGCGTCGGGATCGAGCCTGATGGCTTCGCTCGTTCCCGGCTGGGCGCAGGAGGGCGGTGCGGAGGCGCTGGCGAAACGCCTCGAAGATCCTGCCATGCGCGCCAAAATTCGTGCTGAAATGGTCCCCAATCTCGAACGGCGCGCGGGCCCGCACGCGATCATGATCCGCGGCTTCCCGCCCGAGCCCGCATTGGAGGGCAAGAGGCTAGACGAAATCGGCAAGCTGCAGGGCAAGGACCCGCTCGACGCCGCGATCGACATGCTGAAACGCGGCGGCGCGCCGACCGTGTCGTTCAACATGAGCGACAATGATGTCGCGGCGTTCATGCAGCAGCCGTGGACGATGACATCGACCGACGGCGGCCTGCCGCCCTTTGGCGAGACGTCGGAACATCCGCGCGCCTATGGCGCTTTCCCGCGCAAGCTCAGAAATTATGTCATCGATACGCCGGTCATCAGCATGCAGAAGGCGATCTATGCCGCGACCGGATTGCCGGCGAAGATTTTCGCCATCCCCGATCGCGGCGTGCTCCGCGATGGCGCCTTTGCGGATGTGATCGTCTTTGACCCCAAGACGGTTCGCGATACCGCGACTTATGAAAAGCCGCACGCCTATGCGGTCGGGATGGACTATGTCTTTGTGAACGGCCGCGCCGCGCTGGCAAATGGCAAGCCCGCGTCCGAACGATATGGTCGCGTTCTGCTCCGGGCGCCGAAATAGCCGAGGCAGCAACCATCAATCTCCCCTTGTTGCATGGGCGGCGACGACGCTAATGGCGTAGCATTCTGGAAAGGTCGCCCCCATGAAACGCCTGTTTGCCTGTCTCGCATCGTCGCTGCTCCTTCTCGCGTCGCCGGCGCTCGCCGCCCCGAAACAGGGTGATGTCATCATCCGCCATGTCACGGTCGTCGACGTCGAAGCGGCGAAGACGGTCGCTGGGCAGGCCGTCGTGCTGAAAGGCGACGATATCGTCGCGGTCGGTGACGACGCGGCGATTGCCAAGACCTGGCGGTCCGCGCGGACGGTCGAGGGCAAGGGGCGCTATCTCATTCCTGGGCTGTGGGACATGCACGTCCATTTCGGCGGCGGTCCCGACCTGATCGACGAGAACAAAGCGCTTTTGCCGCTTTATGTTGCGAACGGGATCACGACGATCCGCGATGCGTCGGGCGACCTGCCCGATCAAGTGCTCGCGTGGCGCGGCGAGATTGCGAGCGGCGCGCTGTTCGGCCCACGGCTGCTGACGTCGGGCGCGAAGATCGAGGGGATTGCGCCGCTTTGGAAGGGAACGATCGAGGTTGGAAGTGAGGCCGATGTCGATGCGGCGCTGACGCGGCTCAAGACGCGCGACAAGGTCGACTTCGTCAAGATCACCGACAGCACGCTGAAACCAGACCTCTTCCTTTATGCGTTGCGGCAGGCAAAGGCGCTCGGCCTGCGGACCTCGGGCCATATCCCGATGGCGCTGACGACTGAGCAGGCGGTCGATGCGGGGATCAGTTCGATCGAACATCTCGACTATGCTTATAATGCCGGGGCGAAGGACGAAGCGGCGATTGCCGCTGATTTCGCCGCTGGCAGGATCGACCGCGCCGAGGCGAACCGCCGGCTCGATACGGGGTTCGACCGCGATACCGCAGTGGCGGCTTATCGCCGCTTTGCGCAGAAGGGCGTGTTTGTGACGCCGACGCTCAACGGCAGCCGGATCATCGCTTTCCTCGACCGCGACGACCACAAGAATGACGCGGGGCTTGCCTATATCGGGCCGAAGCTGCGCAAGACCTATGACTGGCGTGTCGCGCGTGCGGCAAAGGCCGATGCCGCTGCGATCGCGGCGCGCCATGCGCATATCGACGAGATGGCGGTGATCTTGCCGATGCTCGCCGAAGCGGGGGTGCCGATCATCGCGGGGACCGACGCGGGCTTTCTCAACAGCTTCAACTATCCGGGCTTTGGCCTGCATGACGAAATCGGTCTGTTCGTCGAAAAGGGGCTGACCCCGGCGCAGGCGCTCGCGTCGGCGACGCGCGCGGGGCCGGCGTGGTTCGGCTGGCTCGATCGTTATGGCGCGGTCAAACCGGGCCTTGCGGCGGATCTGGTGCTCCTCGATCGCAATCCGCTCGACGATATTGCGGCGACGCGCGCGATCGACACGGTGGTGATGCGCGGAGAGGTCTTCGACCGCGCCGCGCTCGCCAAGATGCTCAGCGATACGAAAGCCAAGGTCGCGGCATGTAATGGCGAGGCAGCAAAGCCTAAGGGATGATGGCGCGTGCGGCCTGCCGCGCGCGCCAGACGCTGAACAGCGTGAAGACGCCCATCGCGGCCCAGACGACATTGAGCCCCGCCGAGGGCAGCGCGCCATTATAGCCCGAGTTCAGCACAAAGCCGCTCGCGCCGATGACGTTCATCCATTGGTAGAGATAGCCGCGCGCCTCGATCCGGCCGAGGGAAAGCATGACATAGCTGGCGAGAATGATCGCGGCGGCGATCCAGCCGATGACTTCGATTGCGATCTGCGGCGCGCCCATCTGCTTGTCCCTCTTATGTGACGACGCGCGCGATTGAGGCAGCTCGGATCAGCGCATTGCCTGTTCGACCGCGTCTACCGCATCCTTCGCTTCGGCAAGGCCCAGCCCGGTGCGGTCGCGGACGCGTTTTATTGCTTCGATCTTGCGGTTCTGACGGATCAGTTCGCGCACTTCGTCCTCGTCGATCCGCTCGTCGCCGATACGGATCATCGGTTGCGGCGCAGCAGCGCGCGGCGCCGGTCGCGACGGCGGGGGCGCGGTGAGATCACCGCGCCCCCGTCCGCGTAGATATTTGGCGATATACAGCCCGATCAGCAGGCCGAGGACGAGGAAAAGCAGCTTGCCCATTTCGTCCCCGCGCGCCGCTTATGCTGCGAGCTTGCGCAGCACGTAATGCAGGATGCCGCCGTTCATATAATATTCGACCTCGTTCGCGGTATCGATCCGGCAGAGCGTGTCGAAGCTGAAGGTCGAACCGTCGGCGCGGGTGACGTTCACGGTCACGGTCTGGCGCGGCTTGAGATCCGCAACGCCGGTGATCGTGAAGGTATCGTCGCCGGTCAGGCCGAGCGTTTCGCGCGTGTCGCCATCCTGGAACTGCAGCGGCAGCACGCCCATGCCGACGAGGTTCGAACGATGGATACGCTCGAAGCTCTCGACGATCACGGTGCGGACGCCGAGCAGGTTGGTGCCCTTTGCCGCCCAGTCGCGCGAAGAGCCGGTGCCATATTCCTTGCCCGCAATGACGACGAGCGGAGTGCCGTCGGCCTTGTGGCGCATCGCGGCGTCGTAGATCGGCATGACTTCGGCGCCGTAGCGCGACATGCCGCCTTCGATGCCGGGGACCATTTCGTTTTTGATGCGAATGTTGGCGAAGGTGCCGCGCATCATGACGTCGTGGTGGCCGCGGCGGGCGCCGTAGCTGTTGAAGTCGGCCTTGCTAACCTGATGTTCCATCAGCCATTTGCCGGCCGGCGAGTCCGCCTTGATCGAACCGGCGGGCGAGATATGGTCGGTCGTGATGCTATCGCCGAGGATTGCGAGCGGCTTGGCGTCGATGATATCCTTCACCGGCGCCGGGGTCATCGTCATGCCCTCAAAGTAAGGCGGGTTCGCGACATAGGTCGAACCGGCGCGCCACTGATAGGTGTCCGAGCCTTCGACTTCGATCTTCTGCCAATGCTCGTCGCCCTTGTAGACATGGGCGTAGCGCGTGACGAACATGTCGCGATCGACCGCGCCCGCCATCGTGTCGGCGACTTCCTGGTTCGTCGGCCAGATGTCTTTCAGGAACACGTCGTTGCCCTGCTGATCCTGTCCGATCGGGGTGGTGGTGAAATTCTCGGTCACGGTGCCCTTGAGCGCATAGGCGACGACGAGCGGCGGCGACGCGAGGAAGTTCGCGCGCACGTCGGGCGACACGCGGCCTTCGAAATTGCGGTTGCCCGAAATCACCGACGCCGCGACAATATCATTGCCGTTGATCGCTTCCGAAATCGGCGGCGCGAGCGGCCCCGAATTGCCGATGCAGGTGGTGCAGCCATAACCGACGAGGTTGAAGCCGATCGCATCGAGATCCGCCGTCAGCCCGGCGCGGTCGAAATAGTCGGTGACGACCTGCGATCCCGGCGCAAGGCTGGTCTTGACCCACGGCTTGGGCTTCAGCCCCAGCGCGTTCGCTTTGCGTGCGACGAGGCCCGCGGCGACCATGACGCCGGGGTTCGACGTGTTGGTGCAGCTGGTGATCGCGGCGATCACGACGTCGCCGTCACCGATGTCGTGATCCTTGCCCTCGACTGCGACGCGCTTGATCCCGTCATGCTTGTAAACCGATGCGAGGTCGGTGTTGAACACTTCGTCGACCTGATCGAGGATGACGCGGTCCTGGGGACGCTTCGGCCCTGCGAGCGACGGCACGACGGTGGCGAGGTCGAGTTCGAGCATGTCGGTGAAGATCGGGTCGGCAGCGCCCTCGACGATCCACAGCCCCTGCGCTTTGGCATAGGCTTCGACCAGCGCGATATTCTCGTCGCTGCGGCCGGTCAGGCGCATATAGTCGAGCGTCTTGTCGTCGACGCCGAAGAAGCCGCACGTCGCGCCATATTCGGGCGCCATATTGGCGAGCGTCGCGCGGTCGGCGAGCGAAAGCGACGACAGGCCGGGGCCGAAATATTCGACGAAGCGGCCGACGACACCCTTGGCGCGCAGCATCTGCGTCGCGGTGAGCACGAGGTCGGTCGCGGTGACGCCTTCCTTGAGCTTGCCGGTGAATTTGAAGCCGACGACTTCGGGGATGAGCATCGACACGGGCTGGCCGAGCATCGCGGCCTCGGCCTCGATCCCGCCAACGCCCCAGCCGAGCACGCCGAGCCCGTTGATCATCGTCGTGTGGCTGTCGGTGCCGACGCAGGTGTCGGGATAAGCGACGGTTTCACCCGACGCGTCCTCGCTCGACCACACCGCCTGCGCGATATGTTCGAGGTTCACCTGGTGGCAGATGCCGGTGCCCGGGGGCACCGCCTTGAAGTTCGACAGCGATTTCGATCCCCATTTCAGGAAGTCGTAACGTTCGCCGTTGCGATAATATTCGATTTCGACATTCTGCTCGAATGCCTTCGGATGACCGAATTCGTCGACCATCACCGAGTGATCGATGACCAGGTGGACGGGGACGAGTGGGTTGATCTTCGTCGTGTCGCCGCCGAGCGTCGCAATCGCATCGCGCATCGCGGCCAGATCGACGACGCAGGGCACGCCGGTGAAATCCTGAAGCAGCACGCGCGCGGGGCGATACTGAATTTCCTGGTTCGAATGCGGGTCCTTCTGCCAGTCGACCAGCGCCTGAACATCGGCGGTCGACACGGTGAAGCCGTCATCTTCGAAACGCAGCAGATTTTCGAGCAGCACCTTCATCGAGAAGGGCAGGCGCGAAACATCGCCCAGCTTGGCCGCAGCCTTGTCGAGCGAATAATAAGCGTAATTCTTGCCGCCGACGCTCAGCGTCGATCGGGTTCCAAGCGTGTCGTTGCCCGTGGTCGTCATAGGATTGCAGTCCCCATGTTGGCGCGGCGGGGAATGACTGTCCGATGGCAAAGCGGGAGAGCGGGGCCAACGGGAGTCGCACGCGCGGGTTTATGTTGGCGCCGCCTTACGCCCAGGCCAAGGAAATGCAAGGGGGTGGGGGTGGTTGGATCGCGTGAAGGCGGTGTTATGCCGCGGGTGGGGTGATGATTTTTTCACGCAAAGGCGCAAAGGCGTCTGTCTGCCACTCTTCGTCGTCCCGGACTTGATCCGGCGTGGCGGTAAAGCGGATGTAGTTCTTGACTACACTGTAGTTACATACTACATTTCAACCAATGAAGCCGATCAGCTACACGCGATCCGCAATCAAGGCGCTCCAGCGCATGCCCGCCAACACATCGGCGCGGATTGTAAGGAAGATCGAGGCCTATGCGGCCGATCCCGCGTCGCAGGCGAATAATGTGAGGGCCCTGAAAGGTCGCGAAGGCGTTCGGCTCCGCGTCGGAGACTGGCGCGTGATCATGGAGGACGGCGTCGTGCTGGCGGTGCTGGAAATCGGCCCGCGCGGAAGTGTCTATGAATGAAGGAATGATCCCATGAACAAGATGGTGACGATCTCCCGCGAAGAATATGACCGCCTCCGCGAAGCGGCCGAGGATCTGGCCGACCTGCGCGCCTATGACGGCGCCAAGGCGGCGCTGGCGGCGGGCGAGGATGAGCTGGTGCCGGCCGACTATGCCAAGCGGCTGATCGCTGGCGAAAGCCCGCTACGCGTGTGGCGTGAGTTGCGTGGGTTGAGCCAAGTGAAGCTGGGCGGGGTGTCGGGGGTCAACCGGGTGCAGATCGCCGACATCGAAGCGGGGCGTGGCAAAGGCTCGGTGGAGACGGTGCGTAAGTTGGCAGATGCGCTGGGCGTCCGGGTCGATGATCTGGTGTAGGAGCCAATGGAGGCTCACCGTGCGACCGAAACGGCGCAACGATTTTCCTCGTCCCTCTATGGCGGACTAATCGATGGCGACTTTCATCGGGAGGTGATGGAAGG
The DNA here is from genome assembly GCA_030655355.1 of Sphingopyxis sp. Classification (GTDB taxonomy): domain Bacteria; phylum Pseudomonadota; class Alphaproteobacteria; order Sphingomonadales; family Sphingomonadaceae; genus Sphingopyxis. The sequence continues at coordinate 14,410 of JAURVS010000184.1, read as the reverse complement.
GGCGGGAGCCGTTTGCTTTATCGGTTCAGCGCCGCGTTGATCGTGTTGAAGATTGTCGCAAGATTCAGCCCGAGCGCCCGAAAGGCGATGATGCACGCAAGCGCGATCAGCGCCGCGATCAGGCCATATTCGATCGCCGTTGCGGCCTTCTGGTCGGCTAAAATCTGTCGTCTCCGCATGATATGTCGACCCTCTGATCCGCATGATCGCCTTGCTGCTTTAGGCGGCGGGTGTGCGATGTCGACTGAGGAAGAGGCTTAACGAACTGATCGGGCGGTACAAAAGCATCCGTTTTGGTAAAGATTGTAGGCGCGCGCGCCGCGCTTGCGCGGCCTGGTCTTGGCTGCCACCCTCGCCCGATATTGGCGTAAGGGGAATGGACGATGCGACGGATGACGAGGATCGCGGCGGTGGCTCTGGTGGCGGCTTTGGCGGGGCTGGGCACAGCGCCCGGATCGGCGCGCGAGGCGGACAAGGTGCTGATGCCCGAAAATGCCGAGGCGCGCGCGTTTCAGGAAGCGGTCGGCTTTGCCGATGCGGTGATTGCGGGCGACACCATCTATCTGTCGGGGGTCGTCGCGGCGCCGGGCAAGGGCGAGACCGATCTGGCGGCGGGATATGACCGCGCCTTTGCGCGGATCGCAGCGACGCTGGCGCGCGCGGGGGCGAGCTGGGACGATGTCGTCGACATCACGACCTTTCACACCGACATCGGCGCGCATATCGACGGCTTTGCCGCGGTGAAGAACAAATATGTGAAGGCGCCCTTTCCGACATGGACCGCGATCGGCGTGTCGCGGCTTTACGAGCCGACGGCGGTGGTCGAGATCAAGGTGATCGCGCGGCGACCTGCGAAATTCAAATAGCGCGGGGCGTCGGTTTCGGGCTTATCCGGCGGCGAGGCGGACGGGTTTGGGGGTGAAGGTGCGGACGCGGTTGCGGCCGGTGCGCTTGGCTTCATAGAGCGCCTGATCGGCGTCGGCCATCAGCGCCGACAGGCCGGTGCCGGGGGCGCCGATCGCGATGCCGAGGCTGACCGTCGGGCAGAGCTTGGCGGGGATGCGGTCGGCGCAGGCGGCTTGCAGCCCGGTGCGGACCGCCTCGGCGAGCTGGCGCGCCGCCTCGATCCCCGCGCCGGGGACGAGCAGCGCAAATTCTTCGCCGCCGATGCGTCCGGCGATCATCTCCGCCGGGCCGATCAGCCGGACATGCGCGCCGAATGCCGCGATGATCGCGTCGCCGACGGCGTGGCCGTGATTGTCGTTGATCAGCTTGAAATGATCGAGGTCGGCGATCATCAGCGCGACGGGGCGACCTTCGTCGAGGCAGCGGCGGAGCGCGGCGCCCGCCTGCGCCTCGAACCCGCGGCGGTTTAGCAGGCCCGACAGATTATCGTCGTCGACCTGACGGCGCAGCTCGTTGATCTGGTCGATCGCGACCGCAACCATCAGGCTGATCGCCGCGACGATCGACACCATTGCCTGACTGAACTGGACGGTGGTCCAATAGACCGATTGCTGGAAGCCGACATAATTGTCGAAGCCGCCGCCGAGCGAAAGGAGGACGATCGGGCGGATGATGAGATTGAGCGCCGAGAAGACCGCGACCCAGAACAGCACGCGGTCGATCAGATAGGGTTTGCCGATCGGCCAGAGCGCACGGACGACCATCAGCGCGATGATGCCGGCGCCGATGCTGATCGCAAGGATACGCGCGGCGATGCTCGGCTGGGCGAGGAGGAACCACAGGAAGACTTTCGTCGACAGCGCCGCGGTCAGCGCCATCGGGCGCCAGGGTATGGGCAGGTCGTAGCGCTTGATGATCGCGGCGGCGAACAGCACGCCGGTGGCAAGAAAACCGATATTGGCGGGAAGCCGCTGCAATTCCATCGGCAGCACCGGTCCCAGATCCTGGATCAGGAACGCAAGCGCCGATGTGGTGTAGGCGCCTGCGGCATAGGCGACATAGCGCTCATGCCGATTGAGCCACAGCAGGAAAAACGCTGCTGCAAACAACAGGCCGATGCCCGGATTGAGCAACGAAATGAAAAATTGACCGTTCACACAACCGCTTTCTGCCCCCGCTTTGCAGGATAGCCGGGGCATAGATAATGAATTGTTACTTTTCTGGGAGTTAGTCACGGTAACGTCGGCGATCGCCGGGCGTCAGGCGGTGCCGCGGACGACCAGATGGACGGGGATGCGCGTCCCGCTGCGCGTGCGTTCGTCATCCTCGAGCGCCATCGCAACTAGCGCTTCGCCCGCAGCGTCGAGATCGGGTTCGAGCGTCGTGAGCGCGGGATCGGCGAGCGTGCCGGCGCGAATGCCGTCGAAGCCGATGAGTGCGACGTCGCCGGGGACGCTGCGCCCGGCATCCTTGAGGCCTTGCAAGACGCCGAGCGCGAGCATGTCGCTGGCGGCGAAGATCGCGTCGGTGTCGGGATGCGCTTCGAGCAACGCCTGAACCGCGGCGATCCCCTGCGCGTGGCGGTCGGCAGCCGCGGGGGGCTCGCAGACGATCGCAGTGATGCCATGCGCGGCGAGCGCAGCCGAAAAGCCGTCGCGGCGCTCGTCGAACTGGCGCTGCGGCGATTGCTGCGGCCCGATGAATGCGATGCGGCGGCGGCCGCTCGCGACGAAATGTTCGGCCGCAAGTTGCCCGCCGAGGTCATTCTCGCTGCGCATCCAGTGGAACGGGCTGCCGGGACTGCCCCAGCAGACGAAGTCGAGGCCCGAAGCCTGCGCCGCGGCGAAATAGTCCCACGCCGGGCGGTTGCTGGTCGTGCCGATAACGATCATCGCGTCGGCGAGCCCCGAGGCGACGAAATCGGCACGGAAATTGTCGGCATTCTCCTGAAAGGAGACGAGCAGATTAAACCCGCGAGCCGAAGTCGCGGCGGCGATGCTGCCGAGTAGCGCGAAGTAGAAGGGGTTGATCGCGCTGCGGTCTTCCCCCGGGCGGCAGATGGTGACGAGCGCGATCGTCTCGCTGCTCTTGAGCCGCAGCGACGAGGCGTGGCGGTCGACGACATAGCCGAGTTCGCGCGCCGCGGCCGAGACACGCGCGCGCGTTTCGGCATTGACGCCGGGGCTTTTGCGAAGCGCGCGCGAGACGGTCGATTGGGACACGCCAGCGCGTTCGGCAACATCGAACGATGTGGGACGCAGCATCTTTCCGTTCACCTTGGCCTCTCCCCTTGCGCCGTCTGTCGCCGCGAGGGCTGGGCTTGTCAATCGCCTGTCAAAGCCCGTCGAGCGCGAGGAGCGCGAAGCTGGCGAGCCAATGTTCGCCCATATAGTCGCCGGTGACGTGCGGGAGCGCGGCGCCCAGATGGCGCTGGGCGGCGGCTTCGGCGAGGGGCGCCACCCGATGCTCTGGTCCTAGCGTCGCTGCGACCGCGCGCCAGCACCAGGCGCGGCTGAGATTGAGGCCGTCGAGATGCGCGATCTTGCCGTCGCTGCGGTCGGAAACGGTCGCAGGGGTGAAGAGCGTCGCGGGATGTTCGTGCGCGGCGCGGGGGAGGAAGGCGTCGAACCATGGGGTGAAATCGTCGCCGAGGACGATGGCCATCAAATGCGCTTCGGTGAGCGCCGACGACAGAAACTCGTCGCCGCCGGGTTCCCACGCCTGACAATCGCGGTCGCCGTCGAACCAGTCGCGCGACCGCGCGTCAATCAGCGTGACGAGCGAAGGGTCGCGCTTCGCGGCCCAGTCGCGGGCGAGGAGCAAAGCGAAGCTGATGTTGAAATGGGTGCCGACGCGCAGCGGATAAGTGAGCTTCGGCAGGAAAGCGTGAAAGCGTGCGGCGAAGGCGAGGGCAAGCGGTTCGAGCGCGGCGGCCCACGCCGCGTCGTGGCGCTCCGCCTCGGCATGGAGCGCGAGCAGCCACGCCCAGCCGTAAGGACGTTCGAAACCCGCGGCATAGGGCCGATCGAGAAAGGCGAGTTCGCCCGCGACTTTCTCGGCCACGAGCATGTCGTCGGCGCGCGCCCGGATGTCGGCGGCGATGGCGAGGTCGGGGAAACGGCGCGCGATGCGGAGGATCTGCCACCAGCCGTGGACGCAGCTATGCCAGTCGAAGCTGCCGTGGAAGATCGGATGATGCTCGCGCGGTGGCTTGGCATCCTCGGGGCCATTGAGGACAAGATCCATCTTGTACGGATATTCGCGGCCGAGGTGCGACAGAGTCGCGGTCGCGAAGCGGGCGGCGTGGTCGGGGGTGAGGTGCATGCAACCTTCCTTATCGGCTCGACACGAACGGGATTTTTGGCGTGGCGGTCAGAAAGCGAAAAGCCAGATGAAGAGGATATTGACCGCGAGCAGGGGGACGGCGGTGCCGACTTGCGCCTTGATCACGCCATAGGGATTTTTGAGTTCGAGCAGCGCCGCGGGGACGAGGTTGAAGTTTGCCGCCATCGGGGTGAGCAATGTGCCGCAGAAGCCCGCGAGCATGCCGATCGCGGCGACGACGGCGGGGTCGCCGCCATATTGCTTGATGAGCAGGGGCATGCCGACCGCGGCGAGCATCACCGGAAAAGCGGCGAAGGCGTTGCCCATCACCATGGTGAAGATCGCCATGCCAAGCCCGAAGGCGAGCGTGGCGCCGAACAGGCTGCCTTCGGGAATTGCCGTTCCGATGAGGGCGCCGACGACTTCGCCGACCCCGGCGAGTGCAAAAACCGCGCCGAGACTTGCGAGCATCTGCGGCAGGATCGCGGCCCAGCCGACCGCATCGAGCAAGCGGCGGCCCTGTTGGAGCGGGAGCAGCGGCGGGGGCTTTAGGCGCGCCATGCCGACGGCGAGCGCGATAAGGACGCCGAGCGCGAGCGAGATGAGGGTCGCTTGCTTGGGATCGGCGAGGCCCGGCACCCATTTGAAGAGAAAGGTCCCGGCGAGCGCGACCGCGGGGATGATCAGCGCGACAAGGAGCAGAAAAGGGCCGTGGCGCGCGGCCCGCTCGGCCTGCACATCGGCGGGCACGTCGCCGCCGGGCGCGCGGCCGATCTGGCCGGTGCCCGCGATCGCGACGAGCGCGAGAACGAGCAGTCCGTTGCCGAAGTCGCCGAGATAGTCGCCGCCGATCATCGACAGCGCGAGCAGTCCCCAGAAGGCGGCGTTGCCGAAGCGCTTGGGGTTGCTGCGGTCATAGAGGCCGAGCAGCGCGAACATCGCAAAGGTCATTCCCGCGAGGACATAGACGAAGTCGAGCGTGATCATACGTCCGCCTCCTGTCCGATGGTCTTTCGGGCCATTCGCTGTTCGAGGCGGCGAAGGCGGAAGCCGTGGATCAGGAAAGCGGCGATCGCGGTTGGGATCGCCCAGAGCGAGAAGTGTAGCGGCTCGATGATATAGCCGTAGCCTTCGAGCACGCCTTTCATCAGCAGGATCGAGCCGATCGCGAGGAAAATATCCTCGCCGAAGAAGAGGCCGATATTGTCGGTTGCGGCGGAAAAGGCTTTGACTTCCTCGCGCTGGTCGTCGGTGAGCGCGTCATTCTTTGCCTCGGCGGCGGCTTCGGCCATCGGTGCGACGAGCGGGCGGACGGTTTGCGGATGGCCCGCGACCGAGGTGAGGCCGACCGCGGCCATCGCCTGACGAAGAAGCAGATAGGAGGTCAGAAGGCGGCCAAGCGTCGCGCCTTTCATGCGGCCGATCAGGCTGCGCGCATGTTGCTGAAGACCATAGGCCTCGAGCAGCCCGATGACGGGCAGGACGATCCAGACCATCGAGACATAGCGCGTGTCGTTGAACGCCTTGCCGAAGGCGGCGATGATCGCAGTGATGTCGAGGCCGGCGGCGAGCCCGGTCGCGAGCGCCGAGGCCATGATCACGAGCAGCGGATTGAAGCGGAGCACGAAGCCCGCGATGATGATGAGGATGCCGATCAGGACGAGCATCGCTAGGCCCCATGACCAGAGCCGGGGAACATCTGTATCTTGATGTCGGCCATCATTTCTCTCCCGCCTTGCCATAGCCGCCGCCGCCGGGCGTTTCGATCACGAACATGTCTCCCGTCCGCAGATCGGCGCTGCCCGTTGCGCCGAGCGTTTCGGTCGATCCGTCGGCGCGTTCGACCCAGTTGCGGCCGGGGGCAGCATCGCTGCCTCCCGCGAGGCCGCGCGGAGCGACCGTGCGGCGGTTCGCGAGGATGTTTGCGCTCATCGGCGCGCGGAAACGGATGCGGCGCGTGGCGCCGTCGCCGCCGTGCCATTGGCCCGCGCCGCCCGAGCCCGGCAGGATCGCAAATTGCTCGACGATGACGGGGAAGCGCCCCTCCATCACTTCGGGATCGGTCATCCGGCTGTTCGTCATATGCGTCTGGATTACGCTGGTGCCGTCAAAGCCGGGGCCCGCGCCCGAGCCGCCGGCGATCGTTTCATAATATTGGTACGTGTCATTGCCGAAGGTGAAATTGTTCATCGTCCCCTGCGCGGGAGCCATTGCGCCAAAGGCGGCGAACAGCGCGTCGGTGATGACCTGGCTGGTCTCGACATTTCCCGCGACAACCGCAGCGGGATAGGCGGGCGAGAGCATCGAATTTTCGGGGATGATCAGCGTGACGGGGGCGAGGCAGCCCTCGTTCATCGGGATCGGATCGTCGAGCATCGTGCGCAGCACATAAAGCACCGCGGCGCGAACGACGGGGGTGGGCGCGTTGAAATTGTCGGGCAGCGTCGCCGACGACCCGGTGAAATCGATCGTGACGTGACGCGCTTCGCGGTCGATCGTCACCGCGACGACCACTTCGGCGCCATTGTCCATCGCGTAGCGGAAGGAGCCATTATCGAGGCGCGCGATGAGTTGGCGGACGGCGGCCTCGGCCTGGCGTTGTCCGTGCGCCATATAGGCGGCGACGGTCGCGGCACCATGCGCTGCGGAGAGGTCGGCGAGCGCGCTGGCACCGCGCTGGCAGGCGGCGACCTGCGCCTTGAGGTCGGCGATATTGAGCGCGGGGTTGCGCGCGGGCCAGACGCTGTCGAGGAGGTGCGCCGCGACAGCGGTATCGCGGAAATCGCCGTCGTCGACGATCAACATATTGTCGAAGAGAATGCCTTCGTCGTCGATGCTGCGGCTGTCGGGCGGCATCGAGCCGGGCGCGATGCCGCCGAGGTCGGCGTGATGGCCGCGCGCGGCGACGAAGAAGGATGGCGCGTCCGCCGCTTCGACGAACACGGGCATGATGACGGTGATATCGGGGAGATGCGTGCCGCCGTCATAGGGGGCGTTGAGCGCATAGGCGTCGCCGCGCCGAAGGCCGCGACCGTCGCGCGGCGCGCCATCGGGACCGGGACCGCGCTGGCGGAGAATGGTGCGGACGCTTTCGCCCATCGATCCTAGATGCACCGGCATATGCGGCGCATTGGCAACGAGGCGGCCGGTGCCGTCGAAGAGCGCGCAGGAAAAGTCGAGCCGCTCGCGGATGTTAATCGACGAGGCGCTGTGCTGAAGCGCGCCGCCCATTTCCTCGGCGATCGCCATGAACAGGCTGTTGAAGATTTCGAGGCGGATGGGGTCTGGGTTCGAGCCGTCTTCCGTGATGCCGCGCCCGATCTCGGTTGAACTGAGCCCCGGTTTTCGCCGGGGTGCGGCCGATAGTTTCAACGTCCCTTCCTGCTCGACCTTCGCGTTCCAGCCCGGTTCGACGATCGTCGTCGAGAGCGCGTCGATGATGATCGCGGGGCCGGTGAGCGTGCGGCCGGGGGCGAGCGCGGCGCGCTGGTGAAGCGGAACGTCATGCGCCGCGCCCGCCAGCCAGGGGGTGATTATCTCGGGCGCGGTCTCGGCCGATGGCGCGGGAGCGGGGAGGGTGGCGGATGCGTCGCCCGCCTCGGTCAGTTCGACGCGGATGCGGTCGACGACGAGATTGGCATGCGGTGCATAGCCGAAGCGCTGGCGGAAGGCGGCGGCGAACGCCTCAGCGACTTCGGCGGGCGCGGCGAGCCGGAGTTCGATCGCATTGTCGCTGTCGGCAAGGCGGACGAAGAGGAGGGTTTCGCGACGGGTTTCGGCATCGGCAGCGAGCTCGCCGCGCGCCTGCTGCGACAATTCGGCTTCGACGGCGGCGAGCGTCGCTGTGCAGTCGGCGTCGAGCTTGATCGACAGCGTTCGCTCGCGGATCGCCGAGGGTCTGGCGAGGCCCATGCCATAGGCCGAAAGCACGCCCGCAAGCGGGTGGAGCAATATCTCGTCGACCCCGAGCGCGTCGGCGACGAGGCAGACATGCTGTCCCGCCGCGCCGCCAAAGCCGACGAGGCTGTAGCCTTGCGTCACGTCATGGCCGCGCGCGATGGTGATGCGCTTGATCGCGTTTGCCATCTGCTGGACTGCGATGGCGAGCAGACCTTCGGCGAGCGCTTCGGGGGTGATATTGCCGACTTCGGCCGCCATTGCGGCGAATTTCTCCACCACGATAGCGCGGTCGAGCGGCTGCTCGCCGTTTGGGCCGAAGAGTTTGGGGAAATGGTCGGGCTGGATCTTGCCGAGCAGGATGTTGCAATCGGTGACGGTGAGCGGGCCGCCGCGGCCGTAGGCAGCAGGGCCGGGGTTGGCGCCCGCGCTTTCGGGGCCAACGAGCAGGCGCGCGCCGTCCCAGCGGCAGATCGAGCCGCCGCCCGCCGCGACGGTGTGGATGCGGAGCATCGGGGCGCGGATGCGCGTGCCCGCGACGATCGTTTCATTGTCGCGCTCGAGCCGCCCGGCATAATGGCTGACGTCGGTCGAAGTGCCGCCCATGTCAAAGCCGATCAGCCGGTCCTTGCCCAGCGGCGCGGCGCTCCCGACCATACCGACGATGCCGCCCGCAGGCCCCGAGAGAATCGCGTCGCGGCCGTGGAAGGCGTTGGCGGCGGCGAGGCCGCCCGAGCTTTTCATGAATTGCGGTTCGATGCCCCCATTGGATCGGGCGCCGAGCGCGCCGCAGAATTGATCGACATAGTGCCGCAGGACGGGCGAAAGATAAGCGTCGGCGAGCGTCGTGTCGCCGCGGCCGATCAGCTTGATCAGCGCGCTGACGTCGTGACTCGTCGAAATCTGGGTGAAGCCCGTTTCGCGTGCGATGGCGGCGAGGCGCTGCTCGTGCGCGGGATAGCGATAGCCGTGCATCAGCACGATCGCGACGCTGGTGAGGCCGTTGCCGCGCGCCGCCTGGAGCGCGGCGCGGGCGGCGTCCTCGTCGAGCGGGGTCAGCACGTCGCCGTCGGGGCCGACGCGCTCGATGATCTCGGCGACGGCGGCGTGCGGCGGGGGAATGCGGTAGAGCCGGCGCGCGAACAGGTCGGGGCGATCCTGATAGCCGATGGTGAGCGCGTCGCCGAAGCCGCGGGTTATTGCGAGCAGAGTGGGCTCGCCCTTGCGTTCGAGCAGCGCGTTGGTCGCGACGGTGCTGCCCATGCGGATCGCGAGCGGGGGCAAGGCGCCACTGCCCGCGCCGGTGAGGTCGCGGATCGCATTGACCGCGGCGTCGCCGGGGCGCGCAGGATCTTCGCTCAGATATTTGGTCGTGACAACTGCGCCATCGGGCGACTGCGCGACGACATCGGTGAAGGTGCCGCCGCGATCGATCCAGATTTGCCAGCGATTATCGATCGGGATTGAGGGCGGGGTCGGGGATGCCATTATCCGGCCAGCGAATGACGATGGTGAGGCGGTTGTCAACTGCGCTGCGCTGCCAGCTACCCTTGAGCTGCCGCTCGATCAGCGTGCGGATGAATTGCGTGCCAAAACTTTCGGTGTCGATATGCGGGGTTTCGGGAAGGTCGCTTTCGATCCAGTTCAGTTCGATCTGGCCATCGACGCGGCGCCAGCTGACCGCAAGCGCGCCAATGCCCGACAGCGCGCCATATTTGATGCTGTTGGTGACGAATTCGTGGATCGCGAGCGAGAGCGCCTGGGCCCCCTCGTCATCGAGACGGACGTCGGGTCCGGTGACGGCGGCCAGCTCGGTCGGCGAGCGACCCGCGAGTTCGAGTTCGCGGTGGACGATCCTGTCGAGCTGGACGCTGTCGACTGCGCCGGTGACGAGCATCTGTTTAGCGTCGGAAAGCGCGCGCATCCGGCCGTCGAATTTGGTTTCGAAATCTTCGAGACTTTCGGATTCGCGTAACGTGATGCGTGCGAGCGCACCGATGCGTGCGAAGGCGTTCTTCATGCGGTGCGCCATTTCGCCGATCATCAGTTCGCGGTCCTCGGCATGGCGTGCCCGTTGCGCGGCGAGCGCCTGGAACGCGCTGATCCGCCGCCGCTGGACGCGGTGGAGTTGCGTCGCGAGAAGCGCCAGCGCGATCCCGAACAACAGGATCGCGAAGGGACGGCCGAGCCGTTCGAGATTGCGGCCATAGGAGATGCGCATCGTCCAGATGCGGTCGGCGACGCGCAATTTCTCTTCATGCGCGTCCCACCCCATTTTGCCCTTGCTGAAGACGAGCGGCGCCGAAGGGCCCTCGCCCGCATAGACTTCGATGCCCGCAATCCCGTCGAGCTGCGGCCCGAGAACCGCCTTGATCATGTCGGTGGTGCGGAATGGCGCATAGACGAACGCCTCGACCGGGCGCACGCCATCGGCGGTCACGACAGTGTCGGATCCCGCCGGGGCGCGGGCATAGACGGGAAGGTAGATCAGAAAGCCCGGCTGTTTCACCTTTACCGCGCGTTCCTGCGCGAGATGGACGATGCCGCTCGCCGCGGGTTGCCCGGTTTGCCAGGCGCGCCGCATCGCCGCGCGCCGGACCGGCTCGCTGTACATGTCAAAGCCGAGCGCGACGTGGCGGCGGGGGGTGTAGGGTTCGACAAGCACGACGCTGAAGCCGATCGGCTGATCGGTCGCGGGCCAGACCTTGATGTCCTCGCCGTAATTTTCGCGCAGCTTGGCTTCGAGCGCGGCGGGGGTTCCGGCGCGCATCGCGGCGGCGATGCCGACGCCTTCCATCCCCGGCGCGCGGACCTGCGGCTGGAGTGCGTTGAGATAAGCGCGGATGCCGGGGCCGCTCGCGGCGCTGTCGGACTGATAGAGCGCGCGTACGCCTTCGAGTACTGCGACATGGTCGCGCAAGCGCATATTGACCTGCCCCGCAATCTGCGCAGCCTGATCCTCTTCGCCCGATTGATTGTAGAAGAAACTGGCGGCGGCGGCCGTGATGGTCGCGAGCAGGATGACCAGCCCAACGAACCGGACAAGCAGCGCCAACAGCCGATCTGCCCATGATGAAGGGCGCATGTTGATTATCCTGCCTGCTGGCTGCTTTCGCAGCGACCCCTCTGTCACCGGATGTTTCATGGCGGGCGGGCGATAGCAAGCATATTTCGCGCCGAAATGGCGGGGGCGTGCGGGTTGCGAGACGCAAGCTTTCGCTTATGCTGCGAGCGATAAAAGGGAGGATGCTCGATGATTATCTATGGTTCGCTGGTGTCGCCGTTCGTACGGAAATTGCTGGGCTTTCTGGGCGAGAAGGGGATCGATTTCGAGCTGAAGGGCGTCGGGATCGGTGATCCCGATCCGGGTTTCCGCGCCGCATCGCCGCTCGGCAAGATGCCTGCGATGAATGACGACGGCTTCCTGCTCGCCGATTCGAGCGCGATCATCCACTATCTGGAGGCGAAATATCCCGAGCCCGCGCTGATCCCGGCCGATCCGCAGGACCGCGGGCGCGTCATCTGGTGGGACGAATTCGGCGATACGGTGTTCGCGGCGTGCAGCGGCAAGATGTTCTTCAACCGCATCGTCGCGCCGAAATTCCTCGGGCGCGAAGGCGATCTGACAGCAGCGGCGCTGGCCGAAGGCGAGGAACTGCCCAAGCTGCTCGACTATCTGGAAAGCGCGATCCCGGCGTCGGGCTTCCTCGTCGGCGACCGGCTGACGCTCGCCGACCTCGCGGTCGCCTCGCCGTTGATGAATTTCCGCCACTGCGGCGCGTGCATCAATGCGGCGGTGCATCCGAAGATTGCGGCGTGGAGCGAAGCGATCCTGTCGCGGCCGAGCATGGCGCCGTGGATCGCGAAAGAAGAAAGGCTGATCGCGCGGGTGCTTGCGGCCTAGGTCGCGACGCTAGAATTCGAGGATGATCCGAACTTTTTCGATGTCGATCCCGACGGCGCGCGCAATCTGTTCGCGGCTGCGGTCGATGACCTCCTGAAACCCCTCGGGCGCCGCAACATCTTCAAGCAGGTCGGACGTCTGGACACCGAGAATGTCCGCGAGCTTGGCGATGCGGCCGGGCTTGGGACGCACGCGGCCATTTTCCCAACTCGAGACCGACGGCGCGCTGACATCCATGCGTTCGGCAACTTCGGCCTGACTGAGGCCGGCGCTGGTGCGAAGGCGTAGCAGGCGTGCGCCGAAAGCATCGTCGTTCGCCGCTTCGGCGGTGTCGTCGTCGAGGCTGGGCGCTGTACCAAGAGCGCTCTTGAGTTCGACGGCGCTTAACGTCGCGGGCGACACGGGGCCTTCGAACTGGCATCCGAACAGCCGCCCGCTCGCCCAGATGACAACCGCCGTGATGTCGCCGGCGTGCGGAAGCTCGATTTCGATCCGGTCGCCGGCTGCGAGCTTGATGTCGCTTTCGAACAACAGTCCGGTTCCGGAGATGTTGTGTATCTGCACCTCGATGCCGGTGCCGTCGTGCTGCGAACCCTTGGCGAGAAGGCTGAGTTTGCGGCGCGCGTCATGACGCTTATCGGCGCTGAGCACCGATGGGAGAAAATGTCCGGAAATAGGCATATCCGGTTGTTGGTGCGCGGTAGTTAAAAGAACGTTAGCAAGCGCGCGGAAAGATCGCGTTTTGGCACGAAATTCATGCGTAGCAGACGATTAGGCGCCGTGCGTCACGATGCGGGTCAATTTTATCGTTCGCTCGATCCCGATCGCGTCGAGAAATGCCGTATCGTGGCTGACGACAAGCAGCGCGCCATCATAGGCGGCGAGGCCGGTTTCGACAGCAGTCAGCGACTCGATGTCGAGATGGTTTCCGGGTTCGTCGAGAATCAGCAACTGCGGCGGGTTCGGTGCGCCCAGGACGCAGCCGAGTCCTGCACGCAGCATCTGGCCCCCGCTGAGCGTGCCGACAATACGGTCGGCGGCGTCGGCGCGAAAACGGAAACGCGCGAGCGCGGCGCGGCATTGGTTGTTCGTCGTCCCCGGATTGAGGCGGACAAAATTGTCGGCGATCGAACTTGCCGGGTCGAGCAGACCGACACGCTGATCGAAAAGCGCGAAGGGGACGGGCACGCGAACTTCACCTGACCAGGGCGCAAGCGTGCCCGCGATGAGCGCCAGAAGGGTGGACTTGCCCGCGCCATTGGGACCGACGATTGCCACGCGTTCGGGGCCGGTGATTGTAAGCGACAGATTTTCGATCACCGGGCGGTCCTTGGCATAGCCCGCGGTCACGCGGTTGATCGCGAGGACGGTGCGCGACGCCGGGAGGCCGGTCGAGGCCAGTCCGACCGATAGCGGATCGACGATCTCGACGCGAGCGCGGGCGGCGACAAGCTGTCCTTCGGCCTCGCCACGCTGGCGTTCGGCCAGCCGACTTCCTGCGGCGCGCGTTTCTTCGGCGCGGCGCTTCTGGGCGCCGAGAAGGATTTTCGGCGCGCCGCCGCGGTCGGCTTGGCTGCGCCCGCGTGAATCGCGGCGGTCCTGTCGCTCGGTGGCGGCTTGCGCTTGGCGCTGCGCTGCGTCGATGCGCTTTTCGGCGCCAGCCAGTTCGGCCTCGACCGCCATCTGCTCGATCTCCTTGCGGGCGCGATAGGCGCTCCAGCCGCCGCCGTAGCGCGCACTGCCAAGGCCGGTCAGTTCGACGATCGCGTCCATCTCCTCCAGCAATTCGCGGTCGTGGCTGACGACGATCGCGCCGCCTCGCCAGCTGCGCAGCAGGTTCTGCACCGCGTCGCGGCCTTCTCGGTCGAGATTGTTCGTCGGTTCGTCGAGCAGCAGGAAATCGGGGCCGGTGAACATGGCACCGGCGAGTGCTGCGCGCGTGCGCTGGCCGCCGGAGAGCGTCGCGAGCGGCGTTTCAGAGCCATATGACAGGCCGATGCTCGCGAGCGCTTCGTCGACGCGGGCTTCGAGCGTCCAGTCGGCGCCGGCAATTTCGTCGACGGTCGCATCGCCCGCCTCTGCCTTGCGGAGCAGCGCGAGCGCAGGGGCGATGCCGAACAGGTCGGCAATCGTTTCGCGCGCGCCAAGCTGAACCGTCTGACGCAGCATTGCGATGCTGCCGTCGATCGCAATATGTCCGCTCGTCGGCGCAAGTTCGCGGGTCAGCAGACGCAGCAGCGTCGATTTGCCGACGCCATTGCGTCCGACGATGCCCGTACGTTCGCGCTGAAAATGAAGATCGAGGCCTGAAAGGACGGCGCGGCCGTCAGGCGTGGACCAGCTGAGATTGGAGATCGTTATCGAAGGCATGGACATGAA
>JAURVS010000168.1 GCA_030655355.1 Sphingopyxis sp. | reverse complement strand
ATAGGCCTCAAGCTCGCGATAGATGCGATAGCCCTTGGGGTGCCAGAAGACGCTGCCATGCGCCTCTTCCTGCAGATGGAACAGGTCCATCTCGCGGCCGATCTTGCGATGGTCGCGCTTTGCGGCCTCTTCCAGCCGGACGAGATGCTCGTTCAGTTGCTTTTTGTTGAGCCAGCCGGTGCCATAGATGCGGCTCAACTGCGCATTCTTCTGGTCGCCGCGCCAATAGGCACCCGATACGCGCGTCAGTTTGAACGCGGCGGGGTCGAGCTTGCCCGTCGAGGCGAGGTGCGGGCCGCGGCACATGTCCATCCAGCCGTCACCACTGCGATAGACGGTGAGCTCCTCGCCTTCTGGCAGTTCGACCGCCCACTCGGCCTTGAAGCTCTCGCCCTCGGCGGCCCATTTGGCGATCAGCTTGTCGCGGTCCCACACTTCGCGCGTCAGCGGCAGGTCGGCGGCGATGATCTTGCGCATCTCCTCCTCGATCAGCGGCAGTTCGTCATCGCGGAAGGGGCCGTGCTCGGCGGTCGGCGCGAAATCATAATAAAAGCCGTCGCCGGTCGACGGGCCGAAAGTGATCTGCGTCCCCGGAAACAGGTTCTGCACTGCCTCGGCCAGCACATGCGCATAGTCGTGGCGAAAGAGTTCGAGCGCATCGGCCTCGTCGCGGCTCGTCACGAGCGACAGGTTCGTGTCTGCGTCCAACGGGCGCATGATGTCGCGCAGTTCGCCGTCGATTTTCGCGGCGAGCGCAGCCTTGGCGAGGCCGGGGCCGATGTCAGCCGCGATCTGTGCCGCGGTAGTCCCGCGCACGACTTCACGGGCAGAGCCATCGGGAAGGGTGACACGGATCATTTCGGACATCGAAAATACAGCCTTTCTGGGCAAAATTGCGCCGCCCCTTTGCCAGCATGCGATATGGGCGGCAAGGGGCCGATTCACAACAAGCCTTCCAATGATATGTTGTATCACTATCTGCACTGAGTTCTCCTCCCCGCGAAAGAAACCCCATGTGCATCCCCGCCGCGCGCCCGCGCCTCGCCGACCTGACGGGGATCGCCCTGTCCTTCACCTGCCTGATCCACTGCCTCGCACTGCCGCTCCTGCTCCTGCTCCTGCTCGCACCCGCGCTCAGCCGCTGGATCACGTTGCCCGAGGGGGTTCATGCTGTGATCCTGCTGCTGGCGGTTCCGGCGGCGTTGAATGCTATGAAGGACGGATGGCGGCGGCATCGGCACGTCATGCCGGGGTTGCTCGCGATTGCTGGGCTCGGCCTGTTGGCGACGGGCCTCGTGGCGCACGAGGGCTGGTTCGCCCTCGCCGATGCCGAGGCGGCGGATCGCTTGCTGACCTCGATCGGCGCGCTGACGCTCACCGCAGCACACCTGCTCAACTGGCGCTGGCGTCATCGCGGGGGCGGACATAAGCTGA
>JAURVS010000158.1 GCA_030655355.1 Sphingopyxis sp. | reverse complement strand
ACCCCAGATCGCCGATTCCAGCGCGGCGGAGAAATAGATCCACGACATCGGCGCCGCCTGAAAATTGCTGCCCCAGCCGACGGCCAGCAGGTCGCCGCTTTGAAGGTCGGCGCGCGTGCCGTGATAAAAGGTCGCGCCCGCGTCGGGGCCGGTGGGATTTGCCATCGTCTTTTCCCTTTTGCTTCGGACAGGCCGATCAAGCATGGCTCGCGCCGCGATGGAAGAGGCTATGCGACGCAGCGAGGCAGCCGACCCACGAAGGGCGGCGGCCTCGTCGTCATGCCTTGGATGTCAGCGGCAGCGCACGTCATTCTTGTCGTTGCCGCTGCGTTCGATCGCACGTCCGGCGACCGCCCCGCCGACCGCGCCGAGGATCGTGCCGAGCGTTTCCGAGCCGCCGGGAGCGATGACATTGCCCGCGACGCCGCCTGCGATGCCGCCGACGATCCGCCCGGTCGAGCCGTCGTTGCGGCGGCAATAATATTTATTGTCGCGGCCGCGATAGACGCGGTCGTTGCTGGCAAGACGGCGTTCCTTGTACCGACGGTCGGTGCGGTAATAATTGTCGGCATAATAGCCGCCCTGGCGCGGGTCGGGGCGGTCATAGTCATAATTGCCGTTCTGGGTGTAATAGTCGCGGTCATAATAGCCATAGCCGCCATCGTCATAGCCGCTGCTGGCGCCCGCACCGACACCGCCATACAGGCCGTTCGAGGCGCAACCGCCAGCAAGCGCGGTCACCGCGGCCAGCGGCAGGATCATAAGCTTGTTCATCGACATTGCTCCATTCAGGATCGCGTGCCGGCCAAGCGGGCGTGGGCATGCTCTATAGATGCCCCACGCATCAAACAGACCCTTGAGAAGGGGCGGAGTTCCGTCGGCGCGGGATCGCGCGCCATTAAAGGCCGGGGGGGAGTTCGGTGATGCGAAGCGGCGCGGATGGGGTGTCGCCGGTCGCAATCAGCACGGGCGACACGATGAGGTGGAGCGAGGGCTGGTGCGGCAGCGCGAACAGCCCCGACCAGATCGCCGCGGCGTCGGCGGGTGCCGGATAATGCGAGCTCAGCCGGACGGGCTCGGCGGGGGACGCCGGTGCGGCGGGACCGGCGAGTTCAGGATAGGCGCCATCGGCGGCGCGCACCGCCGCCAGCATCGCGGGGGTGAGCAGCGCATGACCGGCGAAGGCCGCGGCGAGCGCGCCGAGCAACTGCGCACTCGCCAGCCGCGCGCCGCCCGCGATGGCGATGCAATAATGAAGGTCGAACGCGAGCGGCGGCGGCGCGAGGACTGTGCCGCCGGGATCGCGCGAAACGCGTTCGGCGTTGCGCCAGCCCGCATTGGCGGCGAGATGATAGAGAGTGAGCGTGACGGCGGGCTTGTCTGCGGCGGGACCGACTGCACGCGGCCGGCCAATCTGTACCAGGGTGCCGGGGACGACCGCCGCGACCGTGCTCTGCGTCAGCGCATGGAGCGCCGCGGTGACGATGGCAAAGCCCTGCCGGTCGGCCATATCATTCCCCCTCGCAAAGCGCGCGGCGCGCGCGGCGCGTCATTCGACATCGTCCGACGGATCGAGCCGCACCACCCAGACCGGATGGCCTTCGGGCGACAGCGCGATGTCGTGGCTGGGCACCATATCGGCGCCGGTCTCGATCCACCCGCGCCCGTCGCATTTGGGGCAGGGGACGCGGATCGAGCGGTGGCTGATCAGGTCGATCTGGCTGTTCCACTGCCCATGCCCCGCACAGACCGGGCAGCGCATATCGAGATCGCCGCTCCGGTGGCGCACCGAAATGCCGTCGAGCGCGTGCGGATCGTGCGGGCCGGTGCAATATACGATGTTCGAGGCGTGGGACATGGCCGTCTTCCTATGCTGCCGGGCGAGGATAAGCGCCGCGG
Organism: Sphingopyxis sp.; assembly: GCA_030655355.1. Lineage (GTDB taxonomy): Bacteria > Pseudomonadota > Alphaproteobacteria > Sphingomonadales > Sphingomonadaceae > Sphingopyxis. The sequence goes on along the minus strand of JAURVS010000158.1, from coordinate 719 downwards.
CGGAGCATGGCAATGGAGGGCGCGCGGGTGAAGAGGCAAGCGCCGACGGCGCTTAACTTGTCAAACTTGTCACCCCTCCCCACGGTAAATCAATCACTTGGCGCTGGGTTCGGGCGATCGGCCGCAGGCGTGTCGGCGGCAGCGCCCGGACCGGTCAGGCGCGGCGGTTCGGCACGCGGCGCGCCCTTTGTCTGCTCATCGATATGGTCGAGCGCCTGCGCCAGATTTTGGCCCGCGGCATCGAAATGCCGCGGCGCGGCAGGGTGCTGCGCGCCGAACCGATGCGGATCATGCGCGCGCATCAGGAACATCGCGAGATGCTCGGGATATTCGCGCCGCTCGCCGACCTGTTCGCCCCTGTAAAAGATCGGCACCGCGACGCCATGTATCGCGCGCGCCAGCGCCGCATCGACGAGGCGCCGCATCGCGAAATCGATCGCGGCATCCCATGCGAGGCGAAACGCCTGCGCATCGGGACGGCGGCGGAGATTATAGGCGGACGTCGCCGACAGTCCGACGCTGTCCGCCGCCTCAGTCACGCACGCCGACGAGGCGAGCGCCTCGATGAATTTGCGCTGGCGGTCGGGCGTCCAGCCCGCGCTGCGCTGTCGCTGCAATTGCGCGGGGGTGAAGGCGGCAAGCGCAGCGCTCAGGCTTTGCGGAGCGTCGGCTTGCGGCCGGGCGGGGCGAGCAGGGGGTGTTGGCCGTGTCATCGGGCA
>JAURVS010000149.1 GCA_030655355.1 Sphingopyxis sp. | reverse complement strand
TTCCTGTCGCTGATCGTGTCGGTGCAGACGCTGGCGAACGGACGAACGACGGTGCTTCAGGGCGTGATCCACCTGATGCTGTTCGCAATCTACCTGTTCACGACGTTTGTGCCGTAAGCAGGCTCGTCGCCTTCGCGGGGGGCGACGCTTATGTTTTTCTGACGAACACCGTTCCCGCCGAATAGCCTGCACCGAACGAGCATATCAGCCCTGTTTCGCCTGCGACCATATCCTCATGGTTCAGGTGGAAGGCGATGATCGACCCGGCGCTCGACGTATTGCCATAGGTGTCGAGAACCGTAGGACTTTCGTCCTCGCTTGCCTCATGCCCCAGCACGCGCTGCGCGATCAGCCGGTTCATGTTGGTGTTCGCCTGATGCAGCCACAGGCGGCGCATGTCGCTGCCCTCGAGGCCCAGCAATTCCATCTGCTCGACGATCATGTTCGCGACCATCGGCACGACTTCTTTGAACACCTTGCGGCCTTCCTGGACGAACAGCTTGTCGCTCTTCGGTCCCGACTGGTCGATGCCGCCGTGACCGCGGTTCAAAAAGCCGAAATTGTTGCGGATGTTGTTCGAGAAGACCGTCTTGAGCTTGGTGCCGACGATTTCCCAATGCCCGGCGGGCGCGATTGCCTTATCCTCGACAAGGATCGCGGTCGCGACGTCGCCAAAGATGAAATGGCTGTCGCGGTCGCGCCAGTTGAGGTGGCCCGAACAAATTTCGGGATTCACGACGAGAACGCTTTTCGCGTGACCGGCGCGAATATAGTCAGCGGCGGTCTGAATGCCGAAGGTAGCCGAAGAGCAGGCGACATTCATGTCGAAGCCAAAGCCATCGATGCCAAGCGCGTCTTGGATTTCGACTGCCATGGCCGGATACGGCCTCTGCATGTTCGATGCTGCACACAACACGGCGTCGACTTCGCTCGCGTCGCGCCCGGCGCGCGCGAGCGCGTCCTTTGCGGCCGCCACGCCGATTTCAGCGAGGATCGACAGTTCGTCATTGCTGCGTTCGGTAAAGCGCGGTGCCATATGTTCGGGATCGAGGATTCCCGCCTTATCGACGACAAAGCGCGATCCGATGCCGCTTGCCTTCTCGATGAAGTCGACGCTGGATTCGGCAAGTTCAACGATTTCGCCAGCCGCGATCGCCGCCGCATTTTCTCTATTGTGCAGCGCAACATAATGGTTAAAACTCGCAACAAGTTCTTCGTTGGAGATTTGTTCTTCAGGGGTGAAAAGGCCGGTTGCAGAAATGACCGGCTGCGGTGTGTGCGACATGATGGCTCTCGTGTGTCTTATTATTTGATGGCACGCTGATTAGGCTTCGTCGCGGCATCGCGCAACGCCCACAAACTGTCTGAACAATCGCCGACCATATGGTTAACTTGCCGCTAACGATTTTGGTGGCAGACTGTCTAATTGCAGGCCTCCGGGGGGATGGCTCCTCGGGCGCCGTGCGGGAGCACGACCATGACGACGCGTTCGGGACCGGCAGCAGGCGATCTGTCGATTGGCGAAATCAAGGAATTTGCGGCTTTCCCTGCATCGACGCAACGGTACATCCGCCGCTCGCTCGACATCGGCCTCGAACGCGACGACGCAATAGCGCGCTGGTCGCGCGACATGGTTGAGGAAACCGCGATCCGCGTTCAGGCACGCGTCTATCAGCGGCTCGGCGATATCCGGGCGCATATTCCCGACGACAGCGGACTAGATGCACTAGAACATTTCATGGCGCCGCTGATCGCGATGTCGGCATTCGACCTGGGGCAGGACCGGCTGCCTGCTTTTGCGCCCTATCGTTTTCTTTATGAGCGGTTGCTCGGTGCGCATGCGCGGCCGTGGTTGCCAGGCGCGTTCTGCGCGGCGGCGTCGTTGCCGCATCTGCACCCCGACAAGCGCCGGCTGCTCCTCCAGTCGATCAGCGAAGCTGCGGCGACTGCGCCCGGATGGTCGGCGCGCGAGCCGAGCTTCTATCCCGAATGGGTCGACAAGATCGACGAGACAAAGCCCGCGAATTGAACCGAGAGGGCAACTGAGAGCTTTACCCGCGACGCCTTTCAGCTCGTCAAAAAGCGATACAATCCAAAGCCGCTCGTCAGCGTCAGGACGACGCCAACCAGCGTCAGCAGCAACTGCGGTGAGAAGCGCTTCGCCATGAAGGCGCCAAGCGGGGCCGCGGCGACGCCACCGATCAGCAGGCCCAACGTCGCACCGGCGATATCGGCCAGTCCGAGATGATAGATGAAGGTTGCCGACACGGCGAGCGTCAGAAAGAATTCGACGCTGTTGACCGTGCCCACAACCTTGCGCGGCTCGGCGCCCTGGACCAGAAGGTTCGAGGTTACGACCGGTCCCCAGCCGCCGCCGCCCATGGCGTCGAGAAAACCGCCGACGAGGCCGAGGGGCTCTATGATCTTGGGCTTCTTGGTTTTGGGCGGATAAAAGAGACCGCGAAACAGCAGCCACAGACCGACCGCGACAAGATAGCCGAGGATGAACGGCTTCACGACGTCGCCATCTAGCGACGTGAGCAGATAGGCACCGGTCACGCCGCCGATCAGTCCCGGAATGAGCAGGCGAAAGAACAACGACCATTCAATGTTGCGGTGAAGTAGGTGGCTGATCCCGGAAACGGCGGTGGTGAAAACTTCAACGACGTGAATGCGCGCCGATGCGGTGGCCGGGGGAACGCCCATCACGGCGACCAGCAAGGTATTGCAGATGACACCGAACGCCATGCCGAGCGCGCCGTCGACGAGCTGCGCGGCAAAGCCGATGAGGATGAAGGGGAGGATCGCCGAAAGGTCGAACGCGGCTATTTCGTGCACAATATCATCCCAATCGTTTTAATAGAGAACCTGCTGGCGACATTTGCCGGACCACGCCAGCCCAATTTTTCTGCTGATGGTGAAGGATATTGTTTCACGGTGACGCAATGCGGTTCGACAGAACTTAACCCGTCACGTCGTCGGGCAGATAATCGCGCACATAATCGATGAACGCGCGCAACTTTGGCATCACCTGTTTGCGGCTGGGATAATAAAGGAACAGGCCCGACGTCGAGCAAGCAAAGTCAGGCAGCACAAGTTCGAGCTGGCCCGCCGCGACCTGCGCCTTGACCACGGGTTCGGCGGTCATTCCCATCGCGACCCCGGCATGGACCGCGACCATCATCGCTGTGAAGTCGTTGACGATGACCGGCCCCGTCACCCCGACTTCGACCTCGCGATTTCCCTTTTGGAAGGTCCAGGGCATCAGCGCACCGCTGCTCATCCGCATCCGCACGCATCGATGGTTGCGCAGATCGTCGGGGCTTTCCGGCCGGCCATGCTTTTCCAGATAGCCGGGGGTCGCGACGGCGACGAAGCGAAAAGGCCCGGTCAGGCGAACGGCGATCACATCGGCGTCGAGCGATTCGCCCATCCGCACCCCGGCATCAAAACCGCCCGCGCTAAGGTCGGCCAGCGCGTCCTCGGCGTATATTTCCAGTTCGATCTCTGAATAGGTTTCGCAAAAGCCTGCGATGATCGGCTCAAACAAAGGCTGTACCGCACCGCGCATCAGATTGATCCGCAGCCGTCCCGCGGGCCGATTGCCCAGATTGCGAGCGGCTTCATAGGCATCGCCGAGCCCCGCATAGGCAGGGGCTGCCCGTTCGAGGAACATCTCGCCCGCCTGCGTCAGGCCGACGCTGCGCGTGGTGCGCATGAACAAGGGCGCGCCGACGCGCGCTTCAAGCCCCTTGATTGTCTGACTGATCGCCGAGGGCGAGACGCCGAGATCGACCGCTGCGGCGGAAAAGCTACGCCGCTCCGCAACGCGGAGGAATGCTTCGATCCCGTCGAGCACCCCATGGGGGATTGTTAAATCCTGCTTCAAAGCACTTGCACATTATAGAGGATTATCTATCTGCGCAACAGCACCTAAAAAGGTTGCACAACGAAACGAAAGGAACCTCTCCCATGGCCTA
>JAURVS010000144.1 GCA_030655355.1 Sphingopyxis sp. | reverse complement strand
GCGCGAGAGGACGTCGAGATTTTCGACCGGGACATAGAGCTTGTCGCCGCCGGCATAGGTCAGCGCGACGCAATCATGGGGGCTGTTGCCCACCGGGATCGAGGTCAACCCTTCGTAACGGCCGATGCCATGATCGAGATGTACGACCATGTCGCCGACGGAAAGCGTGGCGAGTTCGGCGAGGAAGGCGTCGGCGCTCTTGCGGCGCTTTTGCCGCCGGACAAGGCGCTCGCCCAATATATCCTGTTCGGTGAGCAGGCTGATCGCGTCGGACGCGAAACCATGATCGAGCGGGAGAACGACCATCGCGGTCGCACCGCCGGTTTCGGTCGAGGCGGTGCCGAGAGCGTCCTGCCAGCTGTCAGCAGGCGCGAGCGAGCTTACGCCATGATCGCGAAGCAGTCCCGACAGGCGCTCGCGCGCACCTCCCGAATAGCTGGCGATGATCGTGCGCCGGCCCTTGCGACGCTCGTCCGACAGATGGTCGGCGACCTTGTCATAGACGTTGAGGTCGGCGGCGCGTTCGGGGGTGAAATCGCGGGCGGCGAAGGTTTCAAGATCGACCACCGTCGCGGCGGGGGGCACGTCGAAGGGCGTGACGATGTGGATCGGTCGCGCGGACGAGGCGCCGACCCATTCCTCTTCGGTGAGATAAAGCGTCTCGGGCGCTAGCGGACGATAGCTGCCCGGCGATTCGCGTTCGGCGGCGACGCGGTTCGCATGATAGTCGGCGATCGCGGCGAAGCGCGTCTCGGCCGTCGCCTCGGTACGGTGGCCGCGCAGGACGGGGGTCGCGGGGTCGATATGGTCGAACAGCGTTGCCAGCCGTTCCTCGAACAGCGGCAACCAATGATCCATGCCCGCCTGCCGCCGCCCCTCGCTGACCGCCTGATAGAGCGGGTCGCCCGTCGACTGTCCGCCAAACAGGTCGCGATAGGCCGAGCGGAAGCGCTTGATCGTCGCTTCGTCGAGCAAGGTTTCGCTCGCGGGAAGCAATTGCAATGCCTTGGCGGGGCCGAGGCTGCGCTGGTCAGCGGGGTCGAAGCGGCGGATGCTTTCGATCTCGTCGCCAAAGAAATCGACGCGCAGCCCGGTTTCCTCGCCTGCGGGAAACAGGTCGAGGATGCCGCCGCGCACTGCGAACTCGCCTTGATCGGCGACGGTATCGACACGGCTGAAGCCATTCGCGACGAGCAGTTCGGCTAGCGCATCGCGATCGATCCGCTGCCCCGCCGCAAGCGTCGTCGCAAGCTGACGGATGCGGAAAGGCGTGAGCGTGCGCTGCGTGATTGCCGCGACAGTGGTGAGGATCAGCTCGCCGCGTTTGGCGGGCAGTTGCAACGCGGAAAGCGTGGCGAGCCGGTCGGCGCTGACGCGCATCGACGGCCCGGCGCGGTCATAGGGAAGGCAATCCCATGCCGGGAAACGATGGACGACGAGGTCGGGGGCAAAGAAGGGTGCCGCATCGGCGATCGCCTGCATCGCGGTATCGTCGGTCGCGACATAAACGAGGCGCTTGTCGCTTGCCCGTGCAAGATCGGCGAGCAGCAGCGGCAGGAAGCCGTCGGCCGTGCGCGCGAGGGTCAGCGGCGCCGATGCCGATCCAATGGCGGCGAAGATTTCGGCGGCGGGGATCGTCATGGCAGCGGGATATAATCCAGACGGCGCATCGCCGCGATCAGGGTTGGATGGTCAAGGTGCGCGGGCGGCTGGCCGGTTCCGAGCGCCCACGACATGATGTCGACGTCGTCTTCTTCGACAACGGCTTCATACCAGCCGAGTTCCTCTTCGCCCCATTCGGCCGAATGGCGATCGAAAAAGCCGCCGATCATATAGTCGGCCTCGCGCGTGCCGCGGTGCCAGGCGCGGAATTTCAGGCGTTTGAGGCGGTCGTTCATGGCGGGTCTTTTAGACGTGTCAGGCGATGTATCAACCGCCGTTTCCTGAGCCCGTTCGCATCGAGCGAGGTCGAGATGCGCTTCGGCATGGCGCTTGCCCGCGCGGTGTCTCGACTTCGCTCGACATGAGCGGAAATACGAGGCTAGACACGCCCTAGCCATGCGACCCGAGATCCTCAATCCGCTCTTCGCTGCACTAACCGACCTGAAAGGCGTCGGCCCGCAGCTTGCCAAGCCGCTGACACGGCTGGGGCTGGAGCGTGTCGTTGATGTGCTGTTCCATCTGCCGACGGGATTAATCTCGCGCTTTCCGGTCGAGCGGCTCGATGAGGCGCAGGCGGGGCAGACGATCATCGTCGATCTGACGGCGCAGGATTACCGAGCGGGCCGTTCGCCGCGTGCGCC
>JAURVS010000143.1 GCA_030655355.1 Sphingopyxis sp. | reverse complement strand
TGCGGCGGTGGCATAGGGTTCCTGCCGCGCGACCGACCAATAGCGCAGCTCGTCGAGCCCGATCGGCGCGCCGGTCACTGCGCACAACACATGATCGCCGGGCGACAGAACACGAAAGCCGTTGGGCCCGAACTGGAGGCGAGCGAGGCGGTTGCGGCTGGCGATCAACATGAGTCTCTATCCATAAGGCGGGTTGTCTGGCCCGCGACTATAACAGACTGGCGCGGCGCGGCCACCCCCGGTCGTCTCAGAAGAGCTCGCCCTGCCCCCGTTTCGGCGCCGCGGGTGGAGCCTTGCGGACGACGCGGGGCGAAGGCGGCGGCTGAACTTCGTCGCCGCTAACCTGAACCGGCACGTCGCCGTCGGCAAATTGCAGCCGCAGATGTCGCGTATCCTGCGCCTTCGCGGCGGTGGTAACGATCGCGCCCCCTGCATCGCGCACCATTGCATAGCCGCGCGACAACAACGCGCGCGGATCGAGGCTGTCGAGCAGGCGGCCGAGACCTTCGAGCTTTGCCCGGTCGCGGTCCCACCGCCGTGCAAGCAGCGTGGGCCGCAAAGCGGCGCCGCGCGTCGCGAGCCGCTCGGCGACGACCGTCAAACGGTTGCGCTGACTGCGGTCGAGCCGCTCGCCCGCATCATCGAGCCGCTGGCGCTGCGGCGCATAGAGCGCCTCGCGCTTCGGCAAATGGCGCGCGAGCGCGGTCAGCCGCTCACCTGCGAGCGACTGATGACGATTCGCGGCACCAACGATGCGGCCGTTCCACGTCGCCAGCTGCGTCTGCAGTTCAGCGCGCACCGGGACCGCCATTTCGGCGGCCGCGGTCGGGGTCGGAGCGCGAACGTCGGCGGCATAGTCGGCGAGCGTCACATCGGTTTCGTGACCGACGGCGCTGATCGTCGGAATTCGGCAATCGGCGATCGCGCGCACGACGACTTCCTCGTTGAATGCCCAGAGATCCTCGATCGACCCGCCGCCGCGGGCGACGATGACCAGATCGGGGCGTGGCACCGGCCCGCCGGGCGCGATTGCATCGAAGCCACGGATCGCATTAGCAACCTGCGCCGCCGCGCCGTCGCCCTGCACCAGCACCGGCCAGACGATCACATGCGTTGGACAACGATCGGCCAACCGGTGGAGAATGTCGCGGATAACCGCGCCGGTCGGCGAAGTCACGACGCCGATCGTGCGCGGCAGATAGGGCAAGCGGTCATATTTACGCTCGCGGTCGAACAGCCCCTCGGCGCCGAGCCGCGCCTTGAGCTTTTCGAACAGCAGCATCAGCGCGCCCTCGCCCGCGACCTCAAGCGTATCGACGACAAGCTGATATTTGGAGCGGCCGGGATAGGTGGTGAGCTTGCCGGTCGCGACCACTTCGATCCCGTCCTCGGGACGGAAAGCGAGGCGCGCAGCCTGCCCTTTCCACATCACCATGTCGATCAGCGCATTATCGTCCTTCAGCGCCGCATAAAAATGCCCCGACGCCGCGCGCTTCGTTCCCGACAGTTCGCCGCGCACGCGAACGCGCGCAAAGCCGTCCTCGACGGTGCGCTTGATCGCCGCCGACAATTGGCTGACCGACAAGGCTGGCGCATTGTCCCCCGGCGCCGCCTCGGCTAACAGCCGCGCTTCGGTGCCATCGTCGGACGCCGTATCGGGAAAAGGGACTGACATGAATATCCTGCTG
>JAURVS010000136.1 GCA_030655355.1 Sphingopyxis sp. | reverse complement strand
CGCATATTGGCCATCCGCTGGTCGGTGATCCGGTCTATGGACGTGCCAGAAAGCCGCTGTCCGATGTCCTGAAAGCACGGAATTTCGTGCGTCAGGCATTGCACGCGGCCCATTTGGGCTTTATTCATCCGATGACTGGTGACAGCATCGCGCTCGACAGCCCCATCCCCGCCGACATGCGGGAACTGATCAATGAATTGCGCGTTTAGGTTTCGAATGAAAATCTATCTCGACCGCTGGGACCAACCGCGGCATATTCTGACTCAAGATATCAAAGGGAAGACGCTCTCCAATGGCTAAAAGCAGTGTTCCGGCCACGGTTCCAGCGCTTGGCGGCGAAGCCAGCCTGAACCGCTATCTGGCGGAAATCCGCAAATTCCCCCTGCTGACCCCCGAGCAGGAATATATGCTCGCGCGCCGTTTTCAGGAGCATGGCGATAATGAGGCTGCGGCGCAGCTCGTTACCTCGCACCTGCGGCTCGTGGCAAAGATTGCGATGGGTTATCGTGGCTATGGCCTACCCGTCAGCGAACTGATCAGCGAAGGCAATATCGGCCTGATGCAGGGTGTGAAGAAGTTCGACCCTGAACGCGGCTTCCGCCTCGCCACCTACGCAATGTGGTGGATCCGCGCGTCGATCCAGGAATTCATCCTGCGCTCGTGGAGCCTCGTCAAAATGGGCACCACTGCGGCGCAGAAGAAACTCTTCTTCAACCTCCGCCGGATGAAGAACAACCTCGCGGCGTTCGAGGATGGTGATCTGTCGCCCGAGCATCTGACCAAGATCGCGACCGATCTGGGCGTGACCGAGGACGAGGTCACGAGCATGAACCGCCGCATGTCGATGGGCGGCGACACCTCGCTGAACGTCCCGATGGGCGAAGACGGCGACAGCCAGTGGCAGGATCTGCTTGGCGATGAAGGCCCGTTGCAGGACGAGCGCGTCGCCGAAGCGCAGGAACGCGACGTGCGCCATTCGCTGCTGAGCGAAGCGCTGGAATCGCTCAATGAGCGCGAACGTCATATCCTGACCGAACGCCGCCTGACCGATGATCCAAAGACGCTGGAAGATTTGAGCCAGGTTTATGACGTCAGCCGCGAACGCGTGCGCCAGATCGAAGTGCGCGCTTTCGAAAAGCTGCAAAAGGCGATGCTCAAGTTGGCGGGCGATCGCCGGCTGATCAACGCCTGACGTCACGGCGCCAGAACAGGCGCCTATCCGCTTCGACAACCCTTTGTTCCCGTGATTTGACTCGCGGGCGCAATGGGCTAGCCTTGCTTTCGGGCCGATCGAAGGGGAAATGTCATGTGGAAATGGATCCGGATTCCCAAGGGCATAGCGCTTCTTGCGTTTCTGTTGCCGTGGATGACCATCAGTTGTTCCAACCAGAAACTGGCAGAGGCAAGCGGGTTTGGGCTGGCCTTCGGTCGCGTCACCGCAATGGGTCAAGCGTCGCAGGCGGGTGATGGTGCCACGCTGAATTACTGGCTGATTCTGGCGCTGCTCGCGATTGTGGGCGGGCTTGGCCTTCTCTTCATCAAGGGCCGCGAGGCGGCGAAGCTGGTGCTTGGCACGTCGGTGGCGGCGCTCGTGCTGATCTTTGTCGGTACCTATCGATACAGCAAGGATTCGATCATGGCCGAAGCGGCCAAGAACGGGTCGAACGGCAATATGGATCAAGCCGCGCTGTCGATGATTCAGGTGAATTGGGAAATCGGATATTGGCTGGCGCTGATCGCGCTGATCGCCGCGGCCGTGATGGCGTGGCTGGTGACGAGCGGCAAGGAAGCCGAGGCCGAAGCGAAGATGCGCTCGCTGGCCGCCGATGCCTCTGATGCGGCAAAAGGCGCCGCCGCGAAAGCGAGCGACGCGATCGACGCAAAGGACAAGAAGGATGATGAGCCGCCGAAGGGGTGAGGTTGGTCGGCAATCGGATGAGACCCGTCATCCCGGGCTTGACCCGGGACCCGCCTTTTCCTTCAGGAGAGGCAGGCCCCGGGTCAAACCCGGGGCGACGATGGCTTGGAAGCAACTATGGCTCTCCAGTCCCCAACCTTAGAACCGACGCGCGAAGCCGACGTAGAGTTCGACGTCGGGGCTGTCCCGATTGAGCCCGAGGTTCGCGCCAATATCCCACTGACTATCGTCAT
>JAURVS010000128.1 GCA_030655355.1 Sphingopyxis sp. | reverse complement strand
TGCGGAATAACCGGGCTTGCCCTTGGCTTTCTTTCTTCCCATAACTTGACGTCCAAATTTGGGGCGGTCGCATCAGGGGAGAGAGCGAGCCGGCATCAATAAGTCGGACGTGCTCGACTGCTAACTCATGCGTCGCCCTTCTCAATGGGGAAGGAATAGTCACGCATGAATCCGGTTTTGATCGCGATAGCGTGCGGCCTGATCGCCGTACTCTATGGATTTATTACCTCGCGGCAGGTGCTCAGCGCCTCCGCCGGTAATGAAAAAATGCAAGAAATCGCCGCCGCCATTCAGGAAGGCGCAAAGGCCTATCTCGGCCGACAATATCGCACCATCGCCATTGTGGGCGTCGTCGTTGCCGTTCTCGTCTGGTGGTTCCTTGGCGAAGTTTCGGCCACGGGCTTCCTTATCGGCGCTATCCTTTCGGGTGTTGCCGGTTTCGTCGGGATGAATATCTCGGTGAAAGCGAACGTCCGCACCGCGGCTGCTGCGCAGACCGGATTGCAGGCGGGGCTTACCATGGCGTTCCGCGCCGGTGCGATTACCGGCATGCTCGTGGCGGGGCTTGCGCTCCTCGCGATCTCGGTCTTCTTCTGGTATCTGATCGGCCCCGGCGGCTACACTGTCGGCGGTGATGATCGCACTGTGGTTGACGCGCTTGTCGCGCTCGCCTTCGGCGCTTCGCTGATCTCGATCTTCGCGCGTCTCGGCGGTGGTATCTTTACCAAGGCCGCCGACGTCGGCGCCGACCTTGTTGGCAAGGTCGAAGCCGGAATTCCCGAAGACGATCCACGCAACCCCGCGGTGATTGCCGATAATGTCGGCGACAATGTCGGCGATTGCGCGGGCATGGCGGCAGATCTGTTCGAAACCTATGTCGTTACTGTCGGCGCCACTATGGTGCTGATCGCGCTTCTGCTCAAAGGCGCGGGCGACATGCTGCTGCCGCTGATGACGTTGCCGCTTCTGATGGGCGGCGTCTGCATCATTACCTCGATCATCGGAACCTATTTCGTCCGCCTCGGTAATGGAAAGAATGTCATGGGCGCGATGTACAAGGGCTTCCTTGTCACCGCGGTCCTTTCGGTTCCCGCAATCTGGTTCTCAACCAGCTATGTGCTCAAGGGCGACATGGTGACGACGATTGCCGAAGTCAGCGGCAAGGCTTTCAACGGCAATGATCTCTTCTATTGCTCGCTGCTTGGCCTCGTCATCACCGGCCTGATCATCTGGATCACCGAATATTACACCGGTACCAACTATCGTCCGGTGCGCTCGATCGCCAAGGCATCGGAAACCGGCCACGGCACGAACGTCATTCAAGGACTTGCTATCAGCCTTGAATCGACTGCGGCTCCGACGCTGGTGATCTGTGCCGGCATCATCGCCGCGTTCCAGATCGCGGGCATTGTCGGCATCGCCTTTGCGGCAACCGCAATGCTGGCGCTTGCTGGCATGGTCGTGGCGCTCGATGCTTATGGTCCAGTCACCGATAACGCCGGCGGCATTGCCGAAATGGCGGGCCTCGATGACTCGGTCCGTGAAAAGACCGATTTGCTCGACGCCGTGGGCAACACGACCAAGGCCGTGACGAAAGGCTATGCGATCGGTTCGGCGGGTCTGGCAGCACTGGTTCTGTTCGGCACTTATACCGCCGACATCACCGAATATTCAGCGAAACTCGGTCTGACCGAACCGCTGACTTTCTCGCTGTCGTCGCCCTATGTCATCGTCGGGCTGCTGCTTGGCGCGCTGCTTCCATATCTGTTCGGGGCATTCGGCATGACGGCGGTCGGCCGCGCAGCGGGTGAGGTCGTCAAGGATGTTCGCGACCAGTTCAAGAACAACCCGGGCATCATGACTTATGAATCGAAGCCCGACTATGCGCGCACGGTCGATCTGGTGACCAAGGCGGCGATCAAGGAAATGATCATCCCGTCCTTGTTGCCGGTGCTGGCGCCAATCGTCGTGTTCTTTGTAATCCGCGGTGTTGCGGGCCCGGCCGCGGCGCTCGAAGCGCTCGGCGCACTCCTGCTCGGCGTGATCGTCAGCGGGCTGTTCGTTGCGATCTCGATGACCTCGGGCGGCGGCGCATGGGACAATGCGAAGAAATACATCGAAGACGGCAACCACGGCGGCAAAGGCAGCGAGGCTCACAAAGCCGCAGTTACCGGCGACTCCGTGGGCGATCCGTTCTAGGATACCGCGGGTCCGGCGGTCAACCCGATGATCAAGATCACCAATATCGTGGCGATCCTGCTCCTCGCGGCACTGGCGCACGGCGCGGTGTAAGCTGCGCCGCCTTATGGGCAAAAAAAGGCCCCGCCGGAGCGATCCGGCGGGGCTTTTTATTCGTCTGACCCCGTCATCGGGAGAGCAAAACGAAGCCTAGTTTTCCTGACCCGTCTTCATTTGCTGCGCATAGCCGGCCCGAACCATCGCGTTCATTCGGTCGAACAGGGCATCGGGGTCGCTGCGACGCAGCGCGGCGATGGCCGCCTCGGCACCCACGGCCACTACCAGTTCGCGCGTTCCGGCGTCGGCCGCCGCAAGGATTTGTGCGGCGGTATCATCGGGCGACAGGCCATTTTCGATCGCCGCATCGCTTTCCCCGCGGGTGCTGCCGTCGGCGTTCAGCGCGTTGCGGCTGACATTGGTCCGCACCGATCCCGGCGCGACGACCAGCACCTTCAACCCCAGATGCTCATTCTCGGCGCGGACGCTGTCATGATAGCCGATGATGCCATGCTTCGCCGCCGAATAGGCGCTGCGGAGCGGAACGCCCGCGATCCCGGCGACGCTGGAGATGGCGATGATCTGCCCGCCGCCGGCGCCGACCATGCGCGGCAGCAAAGCCTGCGTCAGCGCGATGGGGGCGAGCAGGTCGACCGCGATGATCTGTTGATAGACTGCAAAGCCGGTGTCGATCGCGAGGCTGCGCTGCGAGATGCCGGCATTGTTGACGAGTCCGTCGATCCGGCCCTGCCATGCCCAGGCCTGATCGGCGAGAGCGGGGATCGCGGCATAGTCGGTCGCCTCAAAGGGCAGGACCAGCGTCTCGGTTCCGCTATCGGCCGCGACAGCTTCCAGCGCGGCGACATTGCGCCCCGACAGGATCAGTTTGGCGCCGCGCGCGCCCAGCGCGCGTGCCAGCGCCGCGCCGATGCCCGACGAAGCCCCGGTAATCCACCAGACTTGATCCCTCATAACTTCATCCCCATCTGCCTGTTTGTCCCAGCGTGAAACGGCCGTGAGACGCCGTCAAGGCGCCCGACCGCGGATTTCCGTGCGGGGGTGGCAATTTTATTGCGAATCTGTTATAATAAATATCAACACGCCGACACTCTGCCTCTTCCCGTCGCTGGGCTGGGGCGCTTTCCGGCGTTCCGATGGAGCCATATCCCTTGTCACTCTGACTGGCTAGCGCCGCCCGAATGCTCATCGCTCATACCAGAGGGCGGGATGCGCCGGTGTTGTCGCACTTTCAGATCAGGGTCAAGGCACAACAAAAGGAATTTGCATGTCCGTAAGCACGCTCTTGTTCGAAGTCGGTGATTACGTGGTTTATCCCAAACATGGCGTGGGGCGCGTCATTGAATTGCAGCGTTCGGAAATCGCCGGCATGCAGCTCGAGCTTTATGTCCTGCGCTTTGAAAAGGAAAAAATGACGCTTCGCGTGCCGACGAACAAGGCCGAAGGCGTGGGCATGCGCAAGCTGTCGTCGGACAAGACGCTGAAGGAAGCGCTTCAGGTCCTGACGACGAAGCCGAAGGTCAAGCGCACCATGTGGTCGCGCCGCGCGCAGGAATATGAAGCGAAGATCAATTCGGGCGACCTTGTGTCGATCGCCGAAGTGACGCGTGACCTGTTCCGCGCCGACGATCAGCCCGAGCAGAGCTATTCGGAACGCCAGATCTTCGAAGCGGCATCGAGCCGCCTCGCGCGCGAATTGGGCGCGATGGAAGAAAGCGACGAAAAGACCGCGCAGGCGAAGATCCTTCAGATCCTTAATGAGCATGCCCCGCTGTATTACGCCGAAAAGGTGTAAGCGCTTAGCTTAGTGATGACAGGAAAGGGCGGTCCGAAAGGGCCGCCTTTTTTGTTGGGTGGCCCACTTTCGTTCAAGCAAGTGGCCGTTTCCCGGCGAAAGCCGGGGCCCAGATGGCCTTGCACAACCCCGCGTGGGCGCCGGCTTTCGCCGGGGAACGGCATTTTGCCTGTCGTCGCGGTCCGTCGGGGCCAATCGTCAGGGGTAAGTCGCGCTGACGAAATACAGCCCATCGGGCGGCGCATTCAGGCCAAGTTCGTTCCGGTCCGCCGCATCGAGCGCGGCCTTCAGATCGCGCGCCGACCATTTCCCATAGCCGACGAGCGCGAGGCACCCGACCATCGAGCGCACCTGATGATGCAGGAAACTGCGCGCCGCGGCCTCGATGATCAACTCGTCGCCATGACGGCTGACCCGCAATTTATCGAGCGTCTTCACCGGGCTTTGCGACTGGCAATGCGCCGAGCGAAAGGTCGTGAAATCGTGCAGCCCGATCAGTTGCTGCGCCGCGTCGTGCATCGCGTCGGCATCGAGCGGTCGGGCGACCTGCCAGGACAGGCCCTTGTCCCACGTCAGCGGCGCGCGGCGATTGACGATGCGATATTCATAGGCGCGCCCGACGCAGGCGAAGCGCGCGTGCCAGTCGTCGGGAACGATCTCGCATCCCACGACTGCAATCGGCGCAGGGCGGAGCTGCGCATTGAGCGCCTCGGTCAGCTTGAATGGCGTGAGCGGCTTGTCGATGTCGAGATGCGCGCGCATCGCGATGGCATGCACCCCGGCGTCGGTGCGCCCGGCGCTGAACACCTGAACCGTCTCGGCGGTGAAGCGGTGGACAGCCTCCTCGATCGCCTGCTGGACGCTGGGGCCGTGCGCCTGCCGCTGCCAGCCCATATAGGGGCGGCCGTCATATTCGATGGTGAGAGCGAAACGGGTCATGCGAGACGCGTGCCCGCGGCAACCGGTCGGCCGCGGAGCAGTTCTGCGGCGTCCATTGCGGGCTTGCCGGCGCGCTGGACGCGCAGCGCGCGGATCGCGCCGGGATTGCACGCGATGGTGAGGCTATCGTCGATCGTCATCCCCGGCGTCGCGCCCGCGACCGTCGCCGCCGGATGAACGACTTCGGCCGCCAATATCTTGTACCGCTCGCCGTCGAGCTCGAAGAAGGCGCCGGGCATCGGGTTAAATGCGCGAACTTGTCGCTCGACCTGCACCGCGCTGGTCAGGAAGTCGAGCCGTGCCTCGCTCTTGTCTATCTTCGCCGCATAGGTGACGCCGTCGTCGGGCTGCGTTTCGGGGGCGAAGGCGTGGAAGTCGCTCAGTACCTTCGTCATCAAGTCGGCGCCCATTGCCGCCAGTTCGTCGGTGAGCTCGCCCGCGGTCTTGCCGTCAACGGGCGTCCGCCCGATCAGCCGCATCGCGCCAGTGTCGAGCCCGATATCCATCTGCATGATCGTCACCCCGGTCTCTGCATCGCCCGAAAGGATCGCGCGCTGCACCGGCGCGGCGCCGCGCCAGCGCGGCAGGATTGAGCCATGGACGTTGAGGCAGCCATCGCGCGGGGCGTCGAGCACCGCCTGCGGCAGGATCAGGCCGTACGCCGCAACCACCGCGACATCGAGGTCGAGCGCGGCAAATTCGGCTTGCTCGTCGGCGCCCTTGAGGCTTTTTGGCGTGCGGACGGGCAGACCATGCGCTTCGGCCCAGACATGCACTGCGCTCTGCTGCAATTTCTTGCCGCGCTGTGCAGGGCGTGGCGGCTGCGTATAAACAGCGACGATCTGATGCCCCGCCGCGTGAAGCGCGGCGAGCGTCGGTACCGCAAAAGGCGGCGTTCCCATGAAGGCAATGCGCATGATGCGCGCATTGGCGGAGGATGCGGCGTCGTGCAAGTTCGATAGCTGGAGATTGCTTCGCTTCGCTCGCAACGACGAGATCATCACGTCATTGCGAGGAGCGCAGCGACGCGGCAATCCCCAGCTATCAACCTGACGAGCCTGTTAATTCAGGATAGAGGTCGCGCCATTCCGAATTTTCCGCCTCGATCAACGCAATCCGCGACCCGGCTTTGATTTGTTTTTCGCGGTCTATCGCGGAATACATGTCTCCGTGCAGTTCAAACCAGACAAGCTTGTCGCACCGATATCGAGCTGAAAATCCAGATTGTTTTTGCCGATGCTGCCATGCGCGCGCGATCAGGTTCGACGTTACGCCGGTATAGATTACGCCATCCTTGCGATTGGTCATGATATAGACTGCGGGCTGAAAGTCGGGACGCATTGCTGGAGATTGCTTCGTCGCTATGCTCCTCGCAATGACGAATGTTGCGGGAGGCGAGTTGGCCCACTACCACCGCGTCATGGCGTCCACCGAAATCGAAGCGCTCGTCCAGCAACTCGCCCGCCTGCCGGGGCTCGGCCCGCGGTCGGCGCGGCGTGCGGTGTTGCACCTGATGAAGAAGCGCGAGTCGGCGTTCATGCCGCTGCTCGCGGCGCTCCAGACCGTGTCCGAACGGCTCGTGACCTGCGGCATTTGCGGCAATGTTGACACGCAGGACCCGTGTGCGATCTGCGCCGACCCGCGCCGCGACCCGCGCAGCCTCTGCGTCGTCGAGGAAGTGTCCGACCTGTGGGCGCTCGACAAGTCGCGGCTTTTCCCCGGCAAATATCATGTGCTCGGTGGCCGCCTGTCGGCACTTGAGGGCATCCGCCCGCAGGATCTCGCGATCGATGCGCTGGTCGGCCGCGTCGCCGCAGGCGGTATCGACGAGGTTGTGCTGGCGATGAACGCGACGCTGGAAGGCCAGACCACCGCCCATTATCTCGCCGAGCGGCTCGAGGGTTATCCCGTGCGGCTGACGCAGCTCGCGCATGGTTTGCCGGTCGGCGGCGAACTCGATTATCTCGACGAGGGCACGCTGGCGCAGGCGCTGAGGGCAAGAAGGCCGGTGGGTTGACGTCGGGCGTTTGAATTCATACCTGAGCCCCCATGGCCTTACTCCCTATCATAGAGACCCCGGACCCCCGGTTGCGCGTGATTTCGAAGCCCGTCGAGACGTTCGATGCCGAGCTGAAGA
Source organism: Sphingopyxis sp. (assembly GCA_030655355.1). Classification (GTDB taxonomy): domain Bacteria; phylum Pseudomonadota; class Alphaproteobacteria; order Sphingomonadales; family Sphingomonadaceae; genus Sphingopyxis. The sequence continues at coordinate 4,039 of JAURVS010000128.1, read as the reverse complement.
CGCTGGTCGCCGACATGTTCGAGACGATGTACGACGCGCCCGGTATCGGGCTGGCGGCGATTCAGGTCGGGGTGCCGAAGCGTATCCTCGTCATCGACTTGCAGGAACCCGATCCCGAGGATGAAGAGGGCAAGACGCTGATCCGCACGCCGCGCGTGTTCATCAACCCCGTCTTTTCCGACGAGAGCGATGAGCATAGCGTCTATCAGGAAGGCTGTCTGTCGGTCCCCGAACAATATGCCGATGTGACGCGCCCCGCCGAGGTCACGGTCGACTGGCAGGATGAAGACGGCAAGCCGCATCAGGAACGCATGACAGGGCTGATGGCGACGTGCATCCAGCATGAGCATGATCATCTGGAAGGCATTTTGTTCATCGACCATCTGTCGCGGATGAAGCGCGACATGGTGCTGAAGAAGCTGATGAAGCAGCGCAAGGCGGCGTGATCGGCACATCGCAGACAAAAAGAAACCCCGGCTTTCACCGGGGTTTCTTTTTGTCTGCGATGTCGCGGCGAGTTTAACCCGCCTTGGCCACCGCCACCATTGCGGGGCGCAACAGGCGGTCTTTCAGCATATAGCCGGCCTGCATTTCCTGCACGATCGTGCCCGGCGTCTGGTCGCTCGGGATTTCGAGCATCGCTTGATGCTGGTTCGGATCGAGCGGCAGGCCGATGGCCGCGATGCGCGTGATGCCGTTGCGTTCGAAGACGCTGAGCAATTCGCGCTCGGTCGCTTCGAGTCCGGTGATCAGCGGTTTGATCGCGTCATCGGCGCGCTGTTCTTCGCTGAGCGCGGCGAGCGCGCGGCCGAGATTGTCGGCGACCGACAAAATGTCGCGCGCGAATTTCGTCGCCGCATAAGCATGCGCGTCGGCAATTTCCTTGTCCTTGCGGCGCGTGACATTCTGCGTCTCGGCGCGCGCGTAAAGCAGGTCTTGCTGAACCGCGGCGAGCTGTTCGGCGAGCTGCGCCAATTCTTCATTCTCGCCTTGCGCAGAGGTCAGGACCTCGGCTGCGTCGGTTTCGGAAGTCTGGCCGTCGTCAACCGGCGTGTCATTTTCAATGTTCGTCATAAGCCTATCGTATCAGTCTGGAGAGCGATTGTGCGGTGAAATCCACCATGGGAACGATCCGTGCATAGTTCAAGCGTGTCGGGCCAATGACTCCGACAACGCCGACCACGCGCCCGTCCGATCCGCGATAGGGCGCCGCTATCACGGACGAGCCCGAAAGTGAGAATAATTTATTTTCGGATCCGATGAAAATGCGGGTTGCGGCGCCTTCGCGCGCGCTGTCGAGGAGCCCCGCAATCTCCTGTTTGCTTTCCAGCTCGTCGAGCAACTGCCGCACCCGGTCGAGGTCTCCGACGGCATTTTCGTCGAGCAGGTTCGCCTGGCCGCGCACGATCAGCACCGGGCGATCGGTGCCATCGGACGACCAGATCGCGAGCCCGCGGCTGACAAGATCCTGCGCGGCGCGGTCGATCGCAATGCGTTCGGCCTCAATCTCATGCCGCACGCGCGCCATCGCCTCGGTCAGCGTGAGCCCAGCGAGCATTGCGCTGATATAATTGCCCGCCTCAACCAGCGCCGAGGGATTGAGCCCGACGGGCACGTCGATGACGCGGTTTTCGACTGCGCCGTCGCCCGCGACAAGTACGACAAGCGCCTGACTGGCCGACAGAGGGACGAAGGCGACCTGCTTGAGCACGCGCTCATGCTTGGGAACGAGCACCAGCCCGGCGCACGCCGACAGTCCGGACAGCGCCGATGTCGCCTGCGCCAGCGCGCTTTCGATCGGCCCGCCGTCGGACAGGCTCGCCTCGATCTGCGCGCGATCCTCGGCGCTTGGCTCGGCGACCTGCATCATCCCGTCGACGAACAGGCGGAGGCCCTGTTCGGTCGGCAGTCGGCCGGCGCTGGTGTGCGGACTGGCTAGCAGGCCGAATTCCTCGAGATCCTGCATCACGTTGCGGATCGAGGCGGGGGAGAGGTTGAGCGCCGCGAGCTTCGACAAAGTGCGCGACCCGACCGGCTGCCCGGTTTCCAGATAGGCGTCGACGACCATCCGGAACACGTCGCGGGCGCGCGTGGTGAGTTCGGTGATCGGCGGGGTGGTCATAAAGGGGATTTAGGGATGGGGGCACATGGTTGCAACAAAACCGTCGCGCTCGCGAAGGCGGCCGTTGTTAGGGCTGGCGAGGATTGCCGTCTTGCGATGCGCATACTAGCCTCTCGTCCGGGGAGAGAGATATATGACAACGCCACCGCTCGACCGCGACGACCCGCTCGACGATTTTGATCATCGCGACATTGCATTGCTCGGCCGCAAGCACCGCGTCTACGTCAAGGGGCGCGGTCCCGCGGTGGTCGTGATGACCGAAATGCCGGGGATCAGTCCGCATGTCGCGCGGTTCGCGCGCTGGGTCGTCGATGCCGGTTTCACGGTCTATATGCCGCATATCTTTGGCAAGGATGGCGCAGTGCCGCGGATGCCGGGCGCGGTATTCACGATGATCGGCGGCTGCATCAGCCGCCAGTTTCGCGCGTTTCAGGCGAATGAAAGCTCGCCCGCGACGCAGTGGCTGCGCGCGCTCGCGGCGCTGGCGCACAAGGAATGCGGCGGCAAGGGCGTCGGCGCGATCGGCATGTGCTTCACCGGAAATTTCGCGCTGTCGATGATGCTCGAGCCGTCGGTGCTCGCGCCGGTGCTGGCGCAGCCGTCGCTGCCGCTCAACGATCCGGCGGGAATGCATATCGCGCCCGACGAGCTCGCCGCGGTGAAAGCGCGGATGGAGGCCGAGGATCTGACGGTGCTTGCCTATCGGTTCGAAGGCGACAAATTTTGCAAGGCGGCGCGGTTCGCGGCCTATGAAAATGCGCTCGGTGATCGTTTCATCGGGCGCGTTTTGCCCGACGAAGCGGCCAATCCCGACAGCTCGATGAAGAATCCGCACAGCGTCGTCACGATCCACCTCATCGACGAAGTCGGCCAGCCGACGGTGCAGGCGCGTGATGAAATCCTCGATTTCTTCAAGATGCGGTTGAGCGATTGAGGACGGCGGCCTAAGGGCCACCGCAATCTTCAATCGAAAGGAAATCTCATGCGCCCCTCAGGCCGCGCGACCGATCAGATGCGTCCCATCGCACTCGAAACCAATTTCACCATCCATGCCGAGGGCAGCGTGCTCGTCAGCTTTGGCAACACCAAGGTGCTGGTCACCGCCAGCGTCGACGAAAAGGTGCCGCCGTTTTTGCGCGGCAAGGGGCAGGGCTGGGTCACCGCCGAATATGGCATGTTGCCGCGCGCGACGCACACGCGCGGAAGCCGTGAAGCGGCGAAGGGCAAGCAGTCGGGCCGGACGCAGGAAATCCAGCGGCTTATCGGTCGCAGCTTGCGCGCGATCGTCGACATGAAAAAGCTTGGCGAGCGCCAGATTGTCATCGATTGCGACGTCATCCAGGCCGATGGCGGCACGCGCACTGCGTCGATTTCGGGCGCGTGGGTCGCGCTGCGCCTCGCAGTCGACAAGCTTCTCGAAGCCAAGCTGATCGCCGAGGACCCGATCGAGGACAAGGTCGGCGCAATCTCGTGCGGCATCTACAACGGCACGCCCGTACTCGACCTCGACTATGACGAGGATTCGGTCGCCGAGGCCGACGGCAATTTCGTGCTGACCGGCAAGGGCCAGATCGTCGAAGTCCAGGCGAGCGCCGAAGGCGCGACCTATGACGAAGAAGGCCTGCTCCGCCTGCTGCGCCTCGCGCGCATCGGCTGCGCCGAGATTTTCACGGCGCAGGACAAGGCGACGGGTCGGTAATTTCCGTGCGTAGCGAAGCATCTTGCTGCTCCCCGGCGAAAGCCGGGGTCCATGCGGTGAAGCGTTACCTATCATGGGCCCCGGCTTTCGCCGGGGTACGGCTCCGCGTGCGACAGACTGGTCGTTGATTTGAAACTCTGGAGGGCTTCATGACCCGCAAACTCGAACCCGGAAAGCTGGTGATCGCCAGCCATAATGCGGGGAAGGTGCGCGAAATT
>JAURVS010000122.1 GCA_030655355.1 Sphingopyxis sp. | reverse complement strand
TGGGCCGACGCCGATATCCGCACCGGCGCGCGCCATATGGACGGCGGAGTCCAGCATTTCGCCGTTCCCAGCCCGTTCGACTATGCGCGCCAGTCGGAGGTGCTGATCGTCACCGACATCGCGCGCGGCGACCTGCCCGCGCTGGCGGGCGCGTACAGCCGCCTAATCGAAGCGTCGGGCGGCGGCGCACTGGGTTTGTTCAGCGCGATCCGGCGGCTGCGTATCGTGCACGCGCGCATCGCCGACCGCCTCGCGCGCGCGGGCCTTCCGCTCTATGCCCAGCATGTCGATCCGCTCGACACCGGGACGCTCGTCGATATTTTTCGCGCCGATCCGCATGCGTCGCTGCTCGGCACCGATGCCCTGCGAGACGGCGTCGATGTGCCCGGCGAATCGCTGCGGCTGGTCGTAATGGAGGGCGTGCCCTGGCCGCGCCCGACGATCTTGCACGCGGCGCGACGTGCGGCGCAGGGCGGCAGCGCCTATGACGATATGGTGATCCGCGGCCGCATCGGCCAAGCATTCGGCCGTCTGATCCGTCGCGCCGATGATTTCGGCCAGTTTGTGATGCTTTCGCCGAGCTTTCCCTCGCGCCTGCTCAGCGCGTTCCCCGAGGGGACTCCGATCCGCCGCCTGCCGCTCGACGAAGCGGTCAATCATGTGGCTGCTGCGAATGTCGAAAGGCGAAAAAGCGCCTATCCAGCCTTTTCACCGTCATAAGATTGCGGCACAAGGCCTGAGAAATTGAGGGATAGCGCTGCGGCGCGGGGAGAGATTTTGAAAAGTTTGACGATCCTGCGCCATGCCAAATCGGGTTGGGACGTTCAGGTAGAACGCGATTTCGACCGGCCGATCAACAAACGCGGCGCGCGCGGAGCCGAACTGATCGGGCAATGGGTGAAACGGCAAAAGCTTCCGGTGGACCGCATCATTGCATCGCCCGCCGTGCGCGTGACCGAGACGCTCGACATTTTCCAACCCGCCGCCGATCTTGATACGATCGAGCCGCATTGGGACCGGCGCATTTACCTTGCCTCCGCTGCAACGCTGATCGACGTGATCCGCGACACCGGGCGCGATGCCGAACATCTGCTGATCTCGGGGCATAATCCGGGGCTGGAGGATCTGATCCTGATGCTCGTCCCCGACTCAGCCGATGACGAACTGCGCGCGAAGGTCGAGGAAAAGCTCCCGACGTCGGCGCTGGCGCGGCTCGAACTCGATATCAGCGACTGGCACGATCTCGACACGAACAGCGCGCGTTTCGTGGGATTCGTCCGTCCACGCGACCTCGACCCGTCGCTCGCGCCGGCGATGGACGACGACTAAGTCTAGTTGAGCGCAGCGGCCAGCCGCTGGCGCAGCCTGATCAAGGCTTCGACGGGAATAGCTGGCGCCGTCGCGACTGGAGCGACACTTTCGCGGATCAACGGAGCCTGCGGCGCTTGAGGTTCGGACAACGCTTTGCGCGCGCCCTCGACGGTAAAGCCCTGAACATGCAGCAGATGGTGGATGCGCTCGGCCAGCGCGACATCCTCCGCACGGTAATAGCGGCGGCGCCCCGAACGCTGGAGCGGCTTTAGCTGCGGGAAGCGCGTTTCCCAATAACGTAGAACATGCGTCGGCACGCCGATCCGCTCGGCCAACTCGCCGATGGCAAGCATGGCGCCAATCGCCTTGCCGCCATCGTCGGGCCTGTCAAAATCGGACATGGATCAAGCTCAGCCTATTTACCGGCCACACGCGCACGCATCGTCTGGCTGGCGCGAAAGGTCATCACGCGCCGCGGCAGGATCGGCACTTCAATGCCGGTCTTGGGATTGCGGCCGATGCGCTGCGCCTTGTCGCGCAGCACGAAGGTTCCGAAGCCCGAGATTTTGACGTTCTGACCGACGGCGAGCGCGTCGGACATATGGTCCAGAATCGATTCGACGATCGACGCCGATTCGTTGCGTGACAGGCCAATCTGCTGATTGATCCGCGTTGCAATGTCGGCGCGCGTAAGAGTCCCTGCAGTCATGTTCATCCCTTCCCCCTCATGAAGCGAAACGCAAGATTGAGTCCCGGACAGCCCCCACCGTCACGAGTCCCGCGCGTCTGTGTAACAAATGCGAATTAATCCGCCAAACTGAAACGGATGGACGGAGAAGTTGATGCGCCGGAACGAGTCGTCAGACCCGCAGGACCGCCGCGCCCCATGTGAAGCCGCCGCCCATCGCTTCGAGCACCACCAGATCGCCGCGCTTGATGCGGCCGTCGCGGACCGCAAGGTCCAGCGCGAGCGGCACCGATGCGGCGGACGTGTTGGCGTGCTGATCGACCGTCAGAACGACGCGTTCGGACGGCAAACCCAGCTTCTTGGCGGTGGCGTCGATGATCCTCTTGTTCGCCTGATGCGGCACCACCCAGTCGATCGACTCGGGTGACAGGCCGACATCGGCCATCACTTCGCCCAGCACCGAGGCGAGGTTGGTGACGGCATGGCGGAACACTTCGCGCCCCTGCATGCGAACATGACCGACGGTGCCCGTCGTCGAGGGCCCGCCATCGACATAGAGCATGCCGGCGTATTTTCCCTCGGCATGGAGCCGCGTCGCGAGGATACCGCGATCGTCATCGACGTCTTCGGCCGACAGCACGATCGCCCCCGCCCCGTCGCCGAAGAGAACACAGGTCGTGCGGTCTTCCCAGTCGAGGATGCGGCTGAAGGTTTCGCTGCCGATCACGAGCGCATGTTTCGCGGCACCGGTGCGCAGCATCGAATCAGCGACCGAGACGGCGTAGAGGAAGCCCGAGCAGACCGCGGCGACGTCGAATGCGATGCAGTCGGGCGTGCCGATCAGCGCCTGGACCTTGGTCGCGCTTGCCGGGAAGGTATTGTCGGGGGTCGCGGTTGCGACGATGATCAGGCCGATGTCGGACGGCTCAAGCCCTGCAGCAGCGAGCGCCTGCTTGGCGGCATCGGCGCCCAGTGTCGCGGTCGTCTCGTCGGGCTCGGCGATGTGACGAAAGCGGATGCCGGTGCGCTCGACGATCCACTCGTCGCTGGTGTCAACGCGTTCGGCCAGTTCGGCGTTCGAAACGCGCGTGCGCGGCAAAGCGGAGCCGGTACCGGCCAGAATCGCGCGCAGAGTCACGCGGCGTCGCCGCTGCGGAAATTCGCGAGATCCTCGGTCACCTGACGCGTGATATCCTTCTCGATCAGCTCGGCGCAAAGATGGACGCAGTTCGCGACTCCCTTCGCATCGGCGCTGCCGTGGCTTTTGAGTACGACGCCGTTCAAGCCGAGGAACACCGCACCATTGTGATTATTCGGATCGAGATGATGCTTGAGCAACTCGGTCGCGGGGCGCGAGATCAGGAAGCCGATCTTCGAGCGCGTCGAGCTGGTGAAGGCGCGGCGGAGAAGGTCGGTCACGAAACGCGCCGTCCCCTCGATCGTCTTCAGGGCGATATTGCCCGAAAACCCGTCGTGGACGATTACATCGACATCGCCGCGCGACAATTTGTCGCCTTCGATAAAGCCGGTGAATTCCATCGGCAGCCCATGCACTTCGCGCAGGCGGGCTGCGGCATCGCGAATCTCGTCGGTGCCCTTCAGTTCTTCGGTACCGATATTGAGCAGCGCGACGCGGGGGCGCTGGAGGCCCATCGCGGTACGCGCATAGGCGGCGCCCATCACGGCGAACTGGATCAGATTATTGGCGTCGCAATCGGTGTTGGCGCCAAGGTCGAGCATGACGACGTCATTGTCGCCCAGCGTCGGGAGCAAAGCGGCGAGCGCCGGCCGGTCGATCCCCGGCATCGTGCGCAGCGCGAGCTTCGCCATCGCCATCAGCGCGCCGGTGTTGCCCGCCGACACAGCGCCGCCGGCATCGCCGCGTTTCACCGCGTCGATCGCGAGCCCCATCGAGGTGCTCTTTGCCTTGCGGAGCGCCTGGCTCGGCTTGTCCGAACCCGATACCACGCCATCAGTGTGGATGATATCCGACGCCGCGCGCAGATTCGGGTGGTTTTCGAGCGCAGCTTTGATCTGCACCTCGTCGCCGACGAGGATGAAGCGGAGGCCGTCGTGCTTGTGGCGCGCCATTGCGGCGCCGGCGAGCATCATGCGCACGCCGACGTCACCGCCCATCGCATCGATTGCGATTCGCGGTGTCAGAACCATTGTGACGCCCTCCGGCTAATGCTTATGCGCCGACCGACACCACTTCACGGCCGTTATAATGGCCGCAAGAGTTGCACAGGTTGTGCGGGCGCTTCAGCTCACCGCAGTTGGGGCATTCCTGAAAGGCTTCGACCTTCAGGCTGTCGTGGCTGCGACGCAT
>JAURVS010000118.1 GCA_030655355.1 Sphingopyxis sp. | reverse complement strand
AAGCAGGAAGAAAAATGCAGCTGAGTTACGGGCAGGTGAAAGAACGTTCAGCGGCGGTCGCGGCAGCGATTGCCGCCGAACGCAGTGCCCGCAATCTCGCCTCGCGGCGGCGCGCAGAGGATGCACGGGACGAGCGCGAGGCCAGACAATTTCGCCGCCGGCGAAAGCGAAAAGAGGCCGAAGATCTGAAAATACGGCGCCAGAGACTGCGCGTTCGCATGCCGCAGGAAGATCGGCCAAAGACTGGAAACAGCACGGCAAGGAAGCTCTTTCACCGCACCGCTGACATGCTCTTCGGTACGACCGGGCTCACCGACGCGCGCGGCCCCGATGGTCTATATTCGGTCCATTTTTCTTTCACCGCCCGCGGGTTTGCGTCAACCACAGGGCGCCGCTGGCGAAACGGTGAAGCCGAGCGCGCGGCGCTCTATATCGTTCGCGAAGACGGTCTCGAGGGCGGCGAGCACGGCTGGTGGTCGAACATCGCCGCCGATCGCAACGAGCTTGCCGCTTTCTATCGCACGTCTGAAGCGATCGAGCGGCACGATCGCAGCAATGCGAACGTCTACGTCGCCGAAATCATCAGCCTGCCGCACGAGCTCAGCGCCCGGCAGCGCCGCAAAGCGGTGCGCCGTATCTGCCGCTTCTTCAATAAGCGCGGACTTCCCTATACCATTGCGCTCCACCTGCCCGACCGAGCCGGCGATCAGCGCAACTATCATGTCCATATTATATATTCGCTGCGCCCATGCGAACGTCATGACCCTTATGATTGGAGCTTCGGGGTCGGCAAAGAGGCTGACATTAATACCCCTGCAGGCATCAAAGAGCGGCGGCTCGCCGTCGTGCAGGCGATCAATACGACTCTCTGCGCCGCCGGGATTGCCAAGCGCTATACGCATCTCAGCAACCGCGCCCGCGGGATGGCCGCCGGACAGGCCAAGATCGGCCAGGAAGCCACGTGGATAGTTCGCCGCCTGGAAGCGCTCGAGAAACGGGCGGATCAGTTGCAGCAGCTGTCGGCGATGGTGCGTAACGTACGAGACATTCTCGGTAGAACTGGCCTGACGCTCCAGCGCCAGCGATTGGTCACGGTCGAACGATTGCGCGATCTCCAGCACGGTGTTGAGACTGCGGCCGCGAACGATCGCACGGTCGACCTTGAAGCGGCCGTTCGCGCGCATCTCAGCAGCCGGGCATTACGGGTGCGGGACGCGAATGGGGCTCTCGAGAAGCGCATCCACGCCGTGGGCTATCAGACAGACCATGCGGTGAGGCGCGAGAAGTTGTCCGAGCTTCGCCGTCTGTTTGTCGGCGCGACCCGGTCGCTCCAGACCAACCAGGCTGCAACGGACGAGCGACTACAGGACATTGGAAATCGCATTCGCGCTTCTTTCGCGGAATCATCTGAGCGAAACATTCGGCTTGCGGCACTCGGCGCTAAGGCGAGGAAATT
>JAURVS010000105.1 GCA_030655355.1 Sphingopyxis sp. | reverse complement strand
GTCCGGGCCGCCGAACGCATCGGCCTGCGCAGCCGGATAGCGCACGCCTGCGCCGGGCTGCTTCGGATCGCCGGCCAGCGCGAAGTGATCCCAGGCGAAGCCGGTGCTGGCCGCGTCGCCCCCATCCTCGCGCCAGCGCAGGATGCCGCCGTAGCCGTTGTCAGCACGCGGATTGGCCGCGTCCGGCGCGGGTTGGCCCGGCGCCCCGCGCTGGTCGTTGGTGCTCAGCGTCACGTACACCTCGCCGGTGTGCGGATCGACCGCGATCCATTCGGGGCGGTCCATCTTGGTGGCGCCCACGACGTCGCCCGCCAGCCGGGCGTGCACCAGCACGTCCGCAGCGTCTGCAAAGCCGGTGGCGGCATCAACCCCGCCGTGCCCGTGACGCAATTCGAGCCACCGGCCACGGCCACCTTCGTCGTAGCGCGCGACGTACAGCGTGCCGTGGTCCAGCACCGTGCGGTTGGCCCGCCGCGCCGCGGCATCCTGGCCTGGCGCGACCTTGTCGCGGCTCACGAACTTGAAGATGTATTCGAAGCGTCCGTCGTCGCCCATGTAGACCACGGCCCGGCCGTCCTTCGCGAGCGTGCAGGTGGCGCTCTCCTGGCGCTTGCGCCCGAGCGCGGTACGTTTGACGGGCGTGGATTCGGGGTCGAACGGATCGATCTCGACCACCCAGCCGAAGCGGTTGGGCTCGTTCGGGTGCCGGGTGAGGTCGAAGCGCTCGTCGTGCCGCCAGTAGTCGATCCACTGCGCGCCCGGCACCGCACCGTAGCGGCGCTCGGCGACCGTGGCCCGCGACGCGGCTTCATTCGGGCCACCGAAGTAGCCGTGAAAATTTTCCTCGCAGGTGAGGTAGGTACCCCAGGGCGTCACGCCCATCGCGCAGTTGGCGAAGGTGCCGAGCACCCGGTTGCCCGCCGGATCGGCGGCGGTGCGCATGCGCGGGGTGCCCGCGGCCGGGCCGGCGATGCGCATCGGCGTATTGGCATGGATGCGGCGGGCATAGCGCGAAGGCAGCACCTGGCGCCAGCCCTGCGGGGTGCGCTCGACCTCGATCACCGAAACACCCATCGCATGCTGCGACTTGCGAACCCGCTCGATCGTCGCGGCCGGCCCGCCATCGGCGTGCAGCAATTGCTCGTCGGTGTACTCGTGGTTCATCACCAGAAGGCCGCGGTCGGCGCCGAGCGCGAAGAAGTGCATGCCGTCGTGGTGCATGCCGGCCTGCACGGCCTGGTCGGCCGCGCTGTTGGCGCCGTCCGCCGCGAAGGCCGGCATCGCACCGGCCACACCGGTCGGACTGCCCCAGGGATACAGCACCGCGTAGCGGTACTCGGGCGGCACCGTGATGGTGTCGGCGAGGGTGGCCGGCACGCCGGTGAAGCCGAGCGTGCGGGGCGTGCCGGCGGCCAGGCTGGTGCAGCCTTCGCCGAACAAGGCGACCACGGCGCCTGCTGCGCTGGTCTGGAGGAGCTGTCGTCGATCGAGGTTCATGGGCGGTCGCAGGGGTGCAAGGGGACGGTCGCCATCGCGACCAACGCCATCATCGCCGACCAAAGGCCGCGCCATACTGGCATCGACTGAAGGAGATGCGAGATGAATGACCGGATCGAATGGACACATCACGACGACGGCGTGGTCGAACTGCAGCTGGCCCGCGCCGACAAGATGAACGCGCTCGACGCCGCCATGTTCAGTGCGCTGATCGCGGCGGGCGAGCGCTGCCGCGATGACCCGCGCGTGCGCGCGGTCGTGTTTGCGGGGCGCGGCAAGGCGTTCTGCGCGGGGCTCGTCATGGAGTCGTTCCAGGGCATGGAAGACGGCGTTGGTGCCGACCTGCTGGCGCGCACGAATGGCATCGCCAACGCGCCCCAGCAGGTGGCGTGGGTCTGGCGCCAGGTGCCGGTGCCGGTGATCGCCGCGGTGCACGGCGTTGCGTTTGGTGCAGGCAGCCAGATCATGGCTGCCGCCGACATCCGCATCGTCCATCCCGACACGCGTATCGCGATTATGGAAATGCGCTGGGGCCTTGTCCCCGACGTCGCGGGCATGGCGCTGTGGCGTACGCAGGTCGCCGACGATGTTCTTCGCGAGATGATCTACACCAACCGCGAATTCAACGGCTCGGAAGCCAAGCTGCTCGGCTTTGCGACGCATGTGTCCGACGACCCGCTAGCGCGGGCAATGGAACTCGCGCATGTGATTGCCGACAAGAATCCGCACGCGATCCGCGGGGCCAAGCGGCTTTGCAACATGCTCGCCGACGCGACCGACGCCGAAATCCTGCAGGCCGAAAGCGACGAGCAGGTGAAGGTCATCCGCACGCCGAACCAGATGGAAGCGGTGATGGCGGGGATGGAGAAACGGAAGCCGAATTTCGTCGATTGAGCGGACGACTTTATTCCCGTTCGCATCGAGCGAAGTCGAGATGCCCATCGTTCGCGCACGCCTTCAGGGTGTCTCGACTTCGCTCGACACGAACGGGTTTAAACGTTGCTAAAGCAACCCCAGAAACCGCGCCGCATTGTCCCAGTCGCGCTTGTGCGCGGCGCGCGCTTTTTGCGCCTCGCTGTCAGCGCCCCAGCGGCGTTCCTGATAAAGCTCGTCGAGGCTGACGGCTTCCCACAAGGCCTCGACCTCGAAAGCGCCTTCGATCAGCGCCAGCCCCGCGACGAGTGACCCGCCGATCGTCACCAGCGGCGTCAGCGCCGCCATTCGCCACGGATCGACCGCAAGCGCCGCCGCACGCAACGCCGCGACCGTCGCGGGCGGCTGGTCGATCGGCAATATGCCTTGTGTCAGGATGAACTCGATGTCGAAGCGTTGCTCCGCCCACGCGAGCAAGGGATTCCAAGCCGCCACCTGTTCGGCCTGCAGCATAGCATCGCGGTCGTCGCGGTAGCAGAACAGGTCGGTCGCGGCATAAGCGGCAACGGGTTCGAGAAAGGCCGCGGGGTCGGGCGTGGCGAGGTCGATCGCGGCATTGGCAAGGCCGGTCATCGGCATCGCGGCGGGATCGATCGTCTCGCCCTGGTCGCGCCATTCGGCGGCGATCGCCTCGGCGAGACCCAAGTTTGTGACGGCCAATGGCGCACGCTTCGGGGTGCGCATCGGTCGCCCGTCGAGCGCTATTCCCCAGCCGCCATCCTGCGGCGCGAGATCGACCTCTTTCCAGAAACGCTTCATCGGGCGATCACAGATTCTTGGGCGAGCGCCACCGCCGCGCGAGCAGCTTTGGCATGACGGCAAAATCAAATGCACCGATCAGCACGATGGCGACGCCGATCCAGCGGTCGGCGGGCTGGCCCGCGAGTTCAAATCCGCCACGGATCAGCACAAAGCCGACAGCGACGAAGACGGCGCCCATCAGCCGCATCGAGGTGATGGCAAAGAAACGTTTTTTGGCGAGCGCATCATTGGCTGGAGTCATGCGCCGTCCCTATCGCCGCCAAGATGGTGCATCAACTGTGCGAGCGCGCCATGGCCGCCCGCTTTGATCCCGTCGATCACGCGGTCGCGTTCTTCAGGCGATTTATTCTGCGACAATTTGACCGTCGGACGCCACGCCGTGATGCGCATTTCAAAGCCGGTAATCGCGCCGGTCATCTTGCTGAACAGCGCAGGGTTCATCTTGTCGCGCGTCCATGGCGGGTTTGCGCCGATGCGTGCTTCGTGGATGGCCGATAAGGTATCAAGCTGGGCGATCAATTCGCTGTCGTCCAGCTTGCGCGCGGTGCCCTCCATTTCGATCGCGACATAGTTCCACGTCGGAACCTGATCGGGGTCGGCATACCAGCTTGCGCTGACATAGGCGTCCGGGCCCTGCACGACGGCCAGCGCGCTGGCGCCGCCCAAGTGGCGCGTCAACGCATTGCCGCGCGCGAGGTGGAATTGCAGGCTGCTCCGATCGTCGCTCAGCACCACCGGCGCGTGCGCGACGCGCGGTCCGTCGGGGGTGCTCGCAAAGATCGCGGCAAAGCCGATCTCGCGCACGAGCAATTCGGCGAGATCGTCCTGCTGCGGCCGGGGACGGAAGGCGGAATTGGGATGCATCAGCTCGCTTTGGGTGGGCGCGCCGGATGCTTCTTCGCGCTCGGCTTCTTGCCCGCCGGTTTGTTCGGTGCGGCTTTGCCGGGCTTTACAGGCTTGCCCGTCTTGGCCTTGGGTTTGGGCTTGCCCACGAAGTCGGTGGGCTTGCCCTCGGCGGTGCGGCCGCGTCGTTCGCCGCGCCGCGCCTTGCGGATCTGCTTGCTGTGCGCTTTTGCCTGCGCCTTCAGCGCCGATTTCGGCGGCGGGCCTTTTTCGCCTGCATCGAGGCCGATATCGCCGAGCAACAGGTCGAAACCCAGATCGTCGATGCTCGCGGCAAAATGCGTAGGCAGTTCGGCGCTGATGTCGATCGTGCCGCCATCGGGATGGTCGATGCGCAGACGGCGGCTGTGGAGGTGCATCTTGCGGCTGATTGTCCCGGTCAGGAACGCGCCCTTGCCGCCATATTTGCCGTCGCCGACAATCGGATGACCGATTGCCGCCATATGGACGCGAAGCTGATGCGTACGGCCGGTCAGCGGTTGCAGTTCGACCCACGCCGCGCTGTTGCCCGCGCGCTCGATCACGCGGTAGCGCGTCCGCGAAGCAAGGCCCTCGTCGTGAACATGCATTTTCTCGCCGCCCGACCCGGGTTGCTTGGCGAGCGGCAGGTCGATCTCGCCCTGCTGAATGTCGGGAACCCCGACGATCAGTGCCCAATAGGTCTTTTTCGCGCTGCGGTTCGAAAAGCTTTTGGCGAAATAGGCCGCGGCTTTCGGCGTGCGCGCGATCAGCAGCGCGCCCGACGTATCCTTGTCGAGCCGGTGGACGAGTTTCGGCCGCGTCGGGCCGTCGAACTTCAGCGCGTCGAGCAGGCCGTCGACATGCTGTTCGGTCTTCGTACCGCCCTGCGTTGCGAGCCCCGGCGGTTTGTTAAGGACGATCGCGCTCGCGTCGCGGTGGATCATCATGCCGGTTGCCAGCTCGATGTCGTCCTCGCTGAGCGGGCGGCCCTTGCGTGCAGGGCGCGCGGCGGTTTCGACCGGCGGGGTCGGCATGACGAGCGTCTGTCCGGTCGCGATCCGATCCGACACATCGGCTTTCTTGCCGTCGAGCGTCAGTTGCCCCGAACGCGCCCAGCGCGCGAGCAGCGCGTGCGGCGTGCCTTCGCGATGGCGTTTGAACCAGCGATCGAGCCGGATGCCATCATCCTCTTCGGCGATCGTCGCGCCATCGAGCTTTGCCTTGGGTTCGTTCATGCCGGCACCTGTCGCACGATAAACAGACCGAGTCCGCAGGCGGCGATCGCGCCGATGACCGACGCGAGGATATAGGCGGCCGCCTGAGCGTTTTGGCCGCGTTCGAAAAGCATCCAGAATTCCATGCTGAAAGAGGAAAAGGTGGTGAAGCCGCCGAGAATCCCGACGCCGAAGAACAATCGCGCGGTGTCGCCGCCGTCGCCGCGCGCGAGCGCACCGACGAGCAGGCCCATCAAAAGGCTGCCGACGATGTTGATCGACAGCGTCGACCACGGAAAACCGGGGCCGAGCCGCGCGAGCATCGCCTGGCCAACCAGATGGCGGGCCCCGGCGCCGATCGCGCCGCCGATCATGACGGGAAACAGGCTGTTCATAGCGCTCGCCCTAGCCGGAAACGGCGGCGAGGCATAGCGGGCCATTATCAGGCGTCGGGCGGCGCAAGTGCCGCGGCGGGACGTTCATGCGCGGCGCGCCAGTCGGCGGGCTGCGCAAACTCGCCCTGCCAGATGCCGCGCCGCTTCGCCTGCGCCTCGGCTTCCTCGACCAGATAGGCATCGCTGGTGGCAATGGCCCAGCCGAGCCGGACCATTTCGGCGCCAACGTCGATGCCGTCAGGAAAGGGCGCAGTGCGGCACGCGGCGAGCGTCCGGCCATAGCGGTCCTTGGCGGCAAATTCGCAATGGAGCGGGCCTCGACCGGCAAGCTTTTCCAGCGCGGTCCGCGCTTCGCGTCCGCATGGCCAGGGCGCGGCGGCGCGGGTGCATAGCTGTCGATATTCGACCGCGTCGATGCCGGTGAGGCGGATCGTAAGCGGAGCATCATCCTGCTTCACGGTCAGGCTGTCGCCATCGATCACATGCGTGAGTGGCACTGTGACGGCGGGTGCGGGCAGCCAGATCCAGGCAGCGAATGCTAGCCCGGCGAGCAGCAGCAGCGCGATCAGCGAGCGGAAACGGCGCCGCCAGCGCAGCTGCGTCAGCGAGGAAGGGCCGAAACTCATGCGGCCCGACTGACCCGATGCGCGGCGCTTGGCAAGCGCGAATAAGCGGTTGACGAACAGAACAAATAATGAACAAAAAGCAAGGGAGGGAGGAGTCGATGGCGAAAACCGCGATGGAGGGGTTCGGAAAATATGATCGATCAAGGGGCACGAGCGTGGCTGTCGACGGCAAAATGGACTGACGCGCCTGCGGGCGTTGGTCGGGGCGACGAGACATTTAACGATGCTGTCGGGAAAGTGCGCTCGCCGCAGCGCCGCTTTGTTCCCGCGGACCGCCCGCTCGACCGGCGGCGGGCGAAGGCCATTCGGCAAATGCTGCGCCAACGGCGGATGCGGGCGCAATATTTCCCCGCTGCACTTTTCGCCGATCCGGCGTGGGATATGCTGCTTGACCTTTATGCTGCCCAGCTGGAGCGCAAGCCGGTGTCGGTATCGAGCCTGTGCATTGCCGCGGCCGTGCCCACGACGACGGCGCTTCGCTGGATCAAGGCGATGACCGACGCCGGACTGTTCGTGCGCAAGGATGATCCGCGCGATGGCCGCCGTATCCTCATCGGGCTTTCCGAAGGCGCGGGCGAGGCACTCGCGCGGTATTTCGGCGCGCTGGAAGAATAGGCGTGGCTTGCTCGGGACGCGGCGGCTAGGTTCGAGACATGAAAGACGCCGTCGAAGTGGTCGTGAACGATCTTATGCAGCAGGGCTATCGCTATACGCGCACCGCCCCGATGGGGAAGGCGTTCGCCCCCGGCTTCGAGCCTGAGCTGACCCCCGCAGAAATGCTCGAACTCGGGGTGTTCTGCGGAAAATATATGACCGACTGCACCGACGAGTTTCCTGCGAGCTGGTTCAAGAACGCGCAGCTGGCGACGGGGCGCGCCGACTGCTCGCTCAATTATTTCGGTATCCGCGCCAGCGTTCCGCTCCGCGTCTGGATCGAAAAGGGATGGATCCATCCCGACGATCCGCGCGGCTGGTTTCAATGGTATTGCCGCTATTATTCGGGCCGGCGGATGCCC
>JAURVS010000104.1 GCA_030655355.1 Sphingopyxis sp. | reverse complement strand
TTTGCCGCGGCTCGTGTGGCGCTCGCGCGACTTTTCGTTACCGCCGAGCGCCGTTTCGGCGACTTGCGCCCGCAGCGCGTCGGTCAGCGCGCGATTGTGCGCCGTGCGGGTACGAAATTCATCGCTGTCCACGTTGATGCTAGTGCCAATTACGGGTGCGCTCACTGTAAAGTCTCTCCCTGAAGCTGGTTTGGAACTAACCCGCCGCTCGTCGATTGAAAAGCGCAGCAGGCCGAAAATGGTTGGCGTTGAAACCGGTTTTCCCCACGCGTCGGCCGCCTGCCTATCCGTGACAAAACAAGGTCATTTCCATGAAAAAAGCTGTCTTCGCTGTTCTGCTGTCCACCGCCGCGATTCTCGCGGGGCCCGTCGCCTGTACCAGCGGCAAGGATGAGGCGAGCGCCACCTACACGGTCGGCACCGAGCTCGGCATCAGCAAGGCGGCGATGGATGCCAGCGCGAAGCCCGGCGACGATTTTTACGCCTACGCCAATGGCAATTGGGACAAGACCACCGAAATCCCCGCCGACCGCTCGTCGATCGGCGCATTTTACGTTGCGCAGCTCGAGACGGAGAAGCGGAACCGCGAATTGATCGACGCGATCGTCAAGGGCAATGCGGCCGCCGACACGAACGAGGGCCGGATCGCCGCGTTCTACAAGGCGTTTACCGATGTGAAGGCGATCGACGCCGCGGGCCTGAAGCCCGTCGCGGCCGATCTCGCGCGCTTCGCAGCGATCAGCGATAAGGCCGGTCTGTCGAAGATCCTCGGCGAACAGCTTCGCGCCGACGTCGATCCCTTGAATGCAACCAACTTTCAGACCGAAAATCTGTTCGGGGTGTTTGTGACGCAGGGACTCGCTACCCCGGGAGACGTTATCCCCTATCTGCTGCAGGGCGGGCTCGGAATGCCCGAGCGCGAATATTATCTGTCGGCCGATCCCAAGATGGCGACGATCCGCACTGCATATCAGGCCTATATCGCCAAGCTGCTGACTGCTGCAGGGCAGAGTGACGCCGCGGCTAAAGCGAAGCGCATCTATGACCTTGAGGTCAAGATCGCGAAGGCGCATGCCACGCGCGAACAGAGCGAGGATTTCACCAAGTCGGCGGACGTCTGGGCCAATGCCGATTTCGCCAAGAAAGCACCCGGGATCGAGTGGGCCGCTTTCTTCGCGGGTTCCAAGCTGGATGGCGCGAAAAAGTTCGGCGCCTATCATGCCAACGCGATCACCGGCCTGTCGGCGCTCGTTGCCTCCGAGCCGCTCGACGTCTGGAAAGACTGGCTCGCTTTCCACCAGATCAACAGCCACGCTGACGTGCTGCCGAGCGTGATCGATAGCGCGCATTTCGCCTTTTACGGCACGACGATGGCGGGAACGCCGCAGCAGCGCAGCCGTGAAAAGCGCGCGCTCGATGCGCTCGACATCTATTTGGGCGATGCGGTCGGCAAGGCCTATGCCGACAAATATTTCCCCGCCGCGGCGAAGGCCGAAGTCGGCGACATGGTGAAGAACATCAAGACTGCCTTCGCGACGCGC
>JAURVS010000102.1 GCA_030655355.1 Sphingopyxis sp. | reverse complement strand
CCGATGCTGGCGAGGAACTGTGTCCCGGCCCGGCGCTGTGCATCGAGGGCGTCCATATGGCGGCGGGCGAAGCTTTTGCGCTTGAACGACGCTTCATCGCGCTGGGCGAAGTACCCGCAGCCGCTAGCGCCGATTTCGCGACAGTCGCGCCGGGAACATGGCTGCTCGGTCATATTCCGTGGACACAAGCGCGGCACGTTATCCGAGCGGTGTCGCCAACGCGCAAGGAAGCCAGCGCTTTGGCGATCGGCACGGGCGCGGCTTGCCTCGACCTCGACCGCACGACCTGGCGCGCGGGCCGCGTCGTCACGCATGTACGGCAATTGTTTCGGGGCGATCGTTTCGACCTTGTCGCCGAATTCAACGCCGGGCCGTGAATATGGCGACCGGGTTGCCCCAAAATGCGGCAGTCTGTGGTAAGAGCTTTGATAACCAATAATTTTCTGACGCGACATTGCCACCATCTGTCGCAGGTCGCTTGCGACTCATTCAATCGGGGCGCCCTTTGAGGTCATAAAAATAACGGGCTCGCATTTCTTTCCGACGACTTCGGAGGAGCGTGCCCGATGGCCAAAGATGTCAGCAAAACGCGCCGCGTGGGGGCAGCCTCGACGCGGGCAACTCCCGCGGCCAAGGCAAAGACAAGAGCGAAAACCGGCACGGCGATCCTCAGACCCGATTGGTTGGGTGAGTTGGAGGTCGGTCCGCTTTTCCCCTTTCCCTGGTTTCAGGACCATATCCGCAATTTGTTCGAAGCGAGCCGTCCCGGCCGCCCCGCGATCCGATCCGAAGATCTGGTCGCGCTGCGGATCGAGACGCGCAATCTCGATATCGTGTCCGGTCGGCCGCCGCGCCTGCAGAAATCGGGGCAGGGAAGCGCCTATCTGATCCTGCATTTCCCACCGCAATCCTTCGCCGAAGAGACGTTTTTCGAACAGGCTGCTGCACCCAGCGACTCAGAGGAATTGCGACCGCCACCGATCCGGGCACGGATTGCGAATGAATCGCGTCTCGTGTTCACCGTCCCGAACGGTTTCGATATCGAATATTCGCTCGCGTCGGTGCTCGCGGCGTGCCGCGACCTGCCGCTGAAAGTTGCGGCGAATGCCAAGCCGCGCGTCGCCAAGCCGGGGCGCTTTCATTTCGAAGAACTGCTCGATCGCGATCTGGTGCGCGGACTGACGGTGAAGCGCCGCGCCGCGCTGGCCAGCGCCGCGGCGAGCACCTTGCGGATCGGGGCCGCGGGCGGCGACATCGCGACGGTGCGTGCGCGCCAATTGTCGCTTGGGGCGGGTTTCTCGATGGAGGCGACGTTGCCCGGCGGGGTGATCATCGATCCCGGCATCGTGATTGCCCCGGCCCGACCGGCGGCGCCGGGCGCGACGACGACCTCGATCGAAATGCCCTGGCGGCTGATCCTGTCGCCGCATAGTGGCGGGCGCTGGCGCCATACGACCGATCTCGTCACCTCACCGACGACGCAGCGCACCGAGCTGTGGCATTCGCGGCTCGTCGTGCCGCGCGCCGACGGCACCGAGATCGAGCCGCCCTATCCCGATCCCGGCCGGACGACGCGCGCGATCTGGGCGCTTTCGGGCGAGGGCGGCGAGGCGATGAGCCCCGCGATGCAGGGCAATTGGCCCGACAGCGACGCGCTCCCGTCCGATGGTCCGAACCCGTTCCTCACGACACTGAGCAATTTCGACCGCTATCAGATCCCGCATTTGTCATCGAACTTTGACGTCGCGGGCTATTCGCCCGAACCGCTCGACACCAATATGATGATGCTGACGGCGCTCGGCGGCTGGCTCGACTCGCGCGGCGCGTGGGACCCGCCGGGGCTGAGCGTCGAGGAGTGGGTCCATCGCGCGACAATGGGCCGCGACCATTATGTGCGCGTCGTTTATCGCGGTTTTCTGTTTCCTTTTGGCCACCGCGTCGCGCTGATCAAGGTCAGCGAGCGCAAGTTCCACAATGGCAATCCGACCAAACAGGTGCCCGGCAACGTCGCCTATCTCCGGCAGCGCATGTTCATCGTCATCCGCGAAAAGGAACACACCTATGACGAGGCTTCCTATCTGAATGCGCAGTCGAGTTCGGGCATTCGCCTTGCGCGGCAATTTCCTTTCTCGCGCATCAAGCTGCTGACCGAAACGACGCCCGACATCGACATGCCGGGGGATTCGGACATCAACAATTATGGGCAGAAGATGTTCTGGCCGCTGGTGAACAAGAAGCCCTTTCGGTTCCAGTGCGCGGGCACCGACCTCGACGGGCGGCGGGTGCTGTTCGACGTGCCGATGATCTTTGTCGACAACACGCTGGCGGCGCCGCGCACGCGCAATCCGCGGACGAAAAAGCTCGACCCGCAATATAGCGTCGCCGAAAATGCCGCGGTGATCGCGGCCAATGCGTATCGGGCCGCTTCGCCCGAATATAATAGCGCGCCGCTTGACTGGCAGCGCGTAGCGCTCGCGCCCAGCCTGAAATCGGGCGACACGTCAGTGCAGGTCGAGCAGATGGAGTTTGGCGGCTTTGCCGAGCCGGGCAATCAGAGCCTGCGCACCTATAGCGACCGGCTGACCCGCCCGGTGTGGGTACCGAACATGGAAGAAGCGAGCGGGCGGATCGGACCGATCGCGCATCTTTCCGGCAATCAGGGCGCGCACCGGCTGGTGTTCAACCAGCAGTTTCTGCGCGCCGGTTTCGACCCGGCACCGTCGGGCAACCGCGGTGAGATATTTGTCGATGTGATCGCCGGGACGGGGCCGAATCTCGATTTCTCGTCGCAGGGCGACAAGTCGGGCGGCTTCATGCAGCCGAATATAAAGCCCGCCGCATTGTCGCGCCTTGCGGGGCCGGTGATGAGCGATCCGGCGCAATTCATTCAGGGCAAGATGCCTGCAGGTGCGGGATTCCCGACGTCGATTTCAGACCTGCCGCTGCCCTTGCTGTTCGGCTGCATCCCGTTGGGTTCGATCATCGAAGCGGTGACCGATCTCGCCGATAGCCCCGACAAGGTGCCCAAGTTCGTCAGCGAGGCGAGCACGAAGGTCGAAAGCTTCATCAATGGCCTCGTCCGGCTGTTCGAATTTGTGAGCGATATCGCGTCGCAGCCCGCGGGGATCGCCAATGCGGCGATGACCGCGTTCAAGGCGACGCTCGCCGATCTGGTCGCGCAGGCGCAGGCCTATGCCGCGGCGCAGGTCCAGCCGGTGGTCGCGGCGGCCGATACGGTGCGCGACCGGGTCGAGGATGTCGCGGATAAGCTTGCTGCTTTGGTCGACAAGCTGCTCGACGAGGCAGCGGGGAGCCCCGACCTTGCGAGCTTGCCGACAAGCATCTCTTCCGCGCGCGGTGCCGTGACCGATCTTCGCACCGCCGCCAATGCGACGCCGGGCGGGGTCTCGCTTCCCGCAGGCTTCCGCCAGAGCGCCCTCAACGCGGCGCAAAAGCTCGATGCGCTGCTCGCCGATCTGGAGCAGTTGCAGGCGCTGGTCACCACGGGGAAGACATTGTGGGACGCGCTGGAGGACATCGTCGGCGATCCCGCAGCGCTGTCGGCGCTGCTCAGCGATCCGGCGGCGCTGCGCACCAAGGTCGAGGCGCTGTCCGATGCGATCGGGCCGTTCCGCACTGCGCTCGAGAATTTCAACCTGCTGAGCGGTGCGCCGCGCAACGCGATCGTCAATGCACTCGGGGTGGTCGAGGAGATATTGGACGGCGCCGAGGATCTGCTGCGGCTCGTCGAGATGCTTACCGGCGACGAACTGACGATCCGGTTCGACTGGAATCCCGAGATCAACAATTGGTCGCCGACCGGAAGCACCGCGCCAGGCGATGCGCTGTTCCGTGCCAATGACAAGCGCGGGCTGCTCGTCGCTGTCGTCGCGAAGGTCAAGAAAAACGGATCGTCGAGCCCATCGATCAGCGTGACGTGCGGCCTCAAGCATTTCGACCTCGTGCTGATCGCGCCGGCGAGCTTCATCGAGCTCAACTTCGAAAAGATCGAATTTTCGATCGACAGTGCGGCGAAGATGGATGTCGACGTGCTCTTGTCGGACATCAAATTTGTCGGGCCGCTGAGCTTCGTCGAAACCTTGCGCGATCTGATCCCGCTCGACGGCTTTTCTGACCCGCCCTATCTCGACATCACTCCGCAGGGGATCGATGCCGGGTTCGACATTTCGCTGCCCGCAATCACTTGCGGCGTCCTCAACCTGTCGAACGTCAGTCTCGGCGCGGGGTTCACCGTGCCGTTCATCGGCCAGCCGCTCAGCGTGCGCTTCAATTTCTGCCGCCGCGACCAGCCATTCCTGCTCACCGTCTATATCTTCGGCGGAGGGGGTTTCTTCGGGGTAACGCTCGATCCAAGCGGGGTCCAGATCCTCGAAGCCTCGTTCGAATTCGGTGCGGCCTTCTCGATCGACTTTGGCGTCGCGTCGGGCGGCGTCCATGTCATGGCGGGCATCTATTATCGCATGGAAGGCGATGACGCGTCGCTCACCGGATATTTCCGGCTCGGCGGCCATGTCGATGTGCTCGGGCTGATCACCGCGTCGATCGAGCTTTATCTCGAGCTCCGGTATGAATTCAGCTCTGGAAAATGCGTCGGCAAGGCGCAGCTGACGATCGAAATATCGGTCTTCATCTTCTCGGGAAGCGTCACGATCACCTGCGAACGCAAATTTGCGGGATCGAACGGCGACCCGACATTGCGGCAGATGCTGGGACATGCACCCGACCTGCCCCTCGCACAGGAGCTCCAGCAGATCGGCGAAGACGTCGAATATGCCTGGCGCGACCATCTCGAAGCTTTCGCCTGAAGGGACTGGATCATGGCCACGTCACAGATCGTCTGGACCATCTTGCCCTATGGCGCGACCGGCGCGCCTGGCGAACGCGGGACGCGGCGACGCGTCAGCGTCGTCGTCTCGCCGCGGCTGACCCCGGAAAGCGCCGATGAGCAGGTCCTCGGGAAATTCCCCGCATTATTGAAATGGCCGGATGTACTGGGCGGCGCGAAATTCTCAGTGATCAGCGGCGGCAAGCAGATCGGGCTCGAACTGATTTCAAAGATCGACCCCGATCTGTGGCGCGAATTTTTCACCGACGAGACGCCCGTCGCGGGCTTTCAATATATGGATATGAGCGCGGTGAATTTGCGCAGCTATTCGGTGCGCAACATGCTCGGCTATGTGAAGCGCCACTATGGCAAGCTTGCGGTGCAGGCGGCGTCGAACCATCCGAGCCTCCTGCCTTGGCGCGACGCGCATCCCGACCTCAAAAAGATGCTCAGCGATGCAGGCACGCGCACGAAAGTCATCCCGTTCGGGCGCGACAAGGTCGAGGCGGCGCTGCCCGGCTTTGGTCGCTTCTTCGACGACAGCTTCGAAGCGGTGATCGACCGGCAGGTGTTTGGGCCGAAGGGCATTTATCGCGGCGACGTGCCTGGACCGTCGGCAAAAGACGAGGGCGGTCCGGCCTCGGCAGGGCGCAAGACCCGCCGAACGATGAATCCCGACTGGTATAATCCGCGTCCCGGCGGGCCTGACAGTCCGCTCGTCGCGCAGGCCGATGCGGCGCTGATGGACCAGTTCCGCTCGGCCGACGAATATGTCCTCTATCAGGCCGACCGCTTCTATCGCCGCGAGCGCCCGACCGATGCCGAGCGGCGGATGCGCCGTCCGACGTTCGAGAATATCGCACCGCCGCCGGCGATGCCCGATTATGATTTTCACCGCATCGTCGCCTCGCTCGCCAACTATCCCGATCTGCTGCGGCGGCTCGGGCTGATCCTCGACTTCGTGTTCGAGGATGACGGCTGGCTCGAAGACCGCATCGCGGCCGAACCCGACGGATCGGCCGAAGGGCGGCTGCAACTGCGTATCGATTGGCGCGAGGATCCGGGCTTGAGCGACGTGACGCCGCACACGGCCTTCGTCGCCGACAAGGAGCGTTTCGTCGCGCGGCCGCGCGGTGAGGACAATGAGCGCGGGCTTTTGCGCCTGCAATATTCGGACGACAGCCACCGCGAATCCAAGGGCCTGTTCGATATCTATCAGGTCGACCCTGACGGGGCGGCGCTCAAAACGGTCAATTTCACGCTGACCGCGCAGAATCTGGTGACCCGGCATTTGAGCCTGCGCCAGAAGCATGGCGAAGTGACTTATACGACGGGAGATCGTCAGGGCGTTGCTGCGCTGCGCAGCGGCGGGCTGGGGATTTCGCGTCACGGCCGCGCCGTCGATGTCGCGACGGCCGCCGCCGCGGCAACGGCGAAGAATGACGCGATCGCGAATGGCGCGGGGAGCGACATCACGCTTTATGCCGAGGATGTGCATCGCGGTTACCGTGTCGATGTTGCGCCCGTCCCCGATGAAAACGAGGCCGGCCCGTGGCACACGCTTTGCGCGCGCGTCGGCGAATATCGGATCGTGAACAGCCGCGCGACGATCGATCTGGACCCCGACGAGGGCTATGTGTCGGGCGCTTCGACGACGTCGGGCGGCCCCGACAGCGAGCGGCCCGACGATCATTATCTGCATGAATCGATGTTCCGCTGGTCGGGCTGGAGCCTGTGCGCGCCGCGTCCCGGCCTCGCGATCAAGGCCGAGAAGGTCGAGGGCAGCGAGATTCAAGCCGAAGTGCCGAGCGCAGGGGGCGAAGTGGCGGAGAAGGGGAGCGGCCTTGTCGCCACCTTCAAGACGCAGAAAGGCACGTTGCCGAAGCTGCGCTTTGGCCAACTCTATCGGTTCCGCGCGCGCATAGTCGATCTGGCGGGTAACAGCCTGCGCGTCGACGACCCGACGCTCGGCAAGCTCGAACAAGCGAGCAATGCGGTCGGCTATTGGCGCTTCGAACCGATCGATCCGCCCGTGGTCGTCCACCGCACGCGCGTGTCCGAAGGCGAATCGCTCGAGCGGATGGTCATCCGGTCGAACCATGACGTGTCGGCCAAGGACTATCTCGAGACCCAGCCGTTCAAGGACGCCATTGCGCTGCCTCCCTCGCAGGACTTTGGCTATGGGGCGGTAAACGAGCGGCATCTGGTGCCGCCCAAATCCTCGCAACAGCAATGCGAAACGCACGGCTTGTTCGATCCCTGGTTCGGCGACTGGGAGAAGATCAAGGAAGGATATGCGATCGCCGCGCGCGAAGCCGGAACACTTTATGACGCTATCCCCGGCGCCGAGGTGGAACTCGTCACGCCCGCCATCCTCGATGGCGTTGCCACCACCGACAGCGTCCCGCCGGCGATGCCCGATGCGACCAATCCGGTCGGCGATCGGCTCGCCGGCGGCCAATATGTGCTGCACGCCGAGCAGCAGGTCACAACGCCCTGGCTGCCCGATGGCGCGGCGGGTGGGACGGCAATCCGCCCGGCGCCCGGCCATGCGCTTCCCGGCGTAACCGAAGAAAAGGAGCTTGGCCCATCGTGCGTCATTCGGATGACGCCGTCCGAGCAGTTTGTCATCCTGATCCGCAATGGCGAAAAATGGCCCGACAGCAGCGGCTTCCGCCTGATTCTCGCCGAACGCGAAGCGAGCATCACGTCGCTGCCCTGCGCCGAGGATTTTCCCGACGACGGCCCGCCGATATGGGATGAGGATGCGCGCACCCTTACCTTTTTCGTGCCGAAGGGGCGCGTCGTGCGCCTTGTTTACGCGAGCTATGCCGACCCCGATTTCATCAAGGGTTTTGGCATCCCGCAATGGACCGATACCGGGGCGAACCGCAATTTCGTCTATCGCACCGCAATGCTGGGCGCGAACTGGCTGATCACGCCCTTCCGCGATCTGGTGCTCGTCCATGCGACGCAGGCGCCGGTGTGCGAACCCGAATTCATCCTGATGACCCCAAGCCGCCAGCCCGGATCGCACGACGCAAAGCTCTTCACGCGCGGAATTCGGCTCCACGGCCCCTCGACGGGCAAATTCGAGATCGAGGCCGAGTGGAGCGAATGGGTTGACGATCTTGCGAAGCCCGGGCCCGAGCGCGTCGTCCACAAGGGACAGCTTGGCGAGATCAAGCTGGCCGAAAATCATCGCAACGAATTCACGCTGCAACAGGCCGTCGCGGCGCAGATGATCGACCCGCAGGCGCAGCGCGGCGACGTTCACGCGCTCGGCGATACGCGCTTTCGCCTGATCCGCTATCGCATCCGCGCGACGACGCGGTTCCGCGAATATCTGCCGCCCGCGGTCTATGCCGAGCGCGATGCAGTGACACGGCTGGGGCCCATTGCGCTGGGTCGCGCGATGGCGCTGCCGCCCGAGGACGACGCGGGCGCGCCGGTGCTGGACGATCCGAACGGCAGCGATCAGCAGTCGTTCGTCCCAGCGAGCGCGCCGCCGCGCGATCCGCGTGTCCTCTATGTCGTCCCGACCTTCCAGTGGCAGGCGTCGAGCAACAATAATGCCAAGAACCGCAGCGTGACGCGTTATGGTAACGGCCTGCGCGTCTGGCTCGATCGGCCGTGGTTTTCGTCGGGCGACGGTGAATTGCTCGGCGTCGTGATCTTCAAGGATGGCGGTCGCTTCACCGACATACCCGAGGAGTTTCAGCCGCTGGTAACGCAATGGGGCGTTGATCCCTTTTGGGATAGCAGCCTGCCCAAGAACCAGACCAAGGTCACCGATTTTACGGCGCGCGTGACGTCGGAAGAAGTACGACTTCAGGAAAAATCGGGCGATGACGATCCTTTCGTCGAGGTCGTCGGCCACCGCGTCCATTGGGACGAAACGCGCAGCCTCTGGTATTGCGATATCGAGATCGAACCCGGTGCTACCTACACGCCGTTCGTCCGCCTCGCGCTGGTGCGCTATCAGCCCAACGCCTTGTCCGATGCGAAGATATCGAAAGTCGTGCTCGCCGATTTCGCGCAGCTTCTGCCGCGCCGCCGCGCGGTCGTGAAGCTGACGGGCAGCCGCGTTACCGCCGAGCTTCGCGGCCCCAATCCACGGTCGGGCCCAATGCTGTTTCCCGTCGACAGCGAATATCAGAATATCTCGATCATTCCGGGGCCGCATGAGACCGGCCGCAATCGCGTCGAACTGGTGCTGCAAACGCGCGACCCCGCGATCGACAGCGATCTGGCTTGGGAGGACAGCAGCATCCTTGCCAGCCATGTCGTCGGCACCGAAGCGAGCGGATCGTCGAGCGGACGCATTCTTGAGCCGATCGATCTGAGCGCCACGGTGCGCGAACGCAACGCCGCTCGAACGCGGCTGATCGAGGAGGTGCGGGCGAGTGCGGGGCGGACGGTCGAAACGCGCTCGGGCGCGACGATCCGCCTCGATCCGTCGATTGAGCTTGGCCGGATTCCTGGGATCGATATTCCGACATTCGAGCTTGATCCGCCCTTCTGGGAGGCCAGCGTCACGCTGGCGGAGGCGGGCGACCGGCCGCGCAGGCTGATGCTGCGCGAGTTCGAGCGTTTCTATTCGGATCATATCCAGCCCGAACAAAGGGCCGGGGCGACGCGTCAGCGCCGCGTCATCGAGGAGCGGTTGGTCTTCGCCGATATCATTCCGCTTTAGGGCGCGATGGCTGGCGTCGGGTCAGGTTTCCAGAGATAGGCGGCGGAGGCCAGGTCCTGCACGATCGAGCCGAGCGATTTGTAGATTGTGACGTCGGATGCGTCGATGCGGCCCGGCACCGAGCCTGAAAAGACATGGCCGATCTCGGGCAGGACATGCGCTTCTGTGACCAGCCCGGCGTCGCGCGCGTGCAAATATTCAGCGCCTTGCGCGAGCACGCCGTCGCGGTGATCGGGAATGAAGCGCGCCCGCGCAACCAGCGCGACGTCGATTTCGGACGGGCCGGCGCGGCTCGACCCGACGGCGTTGATATGCGTGCCGCCCGATACATGCTCGCTCAGCAAAATCGGGCTCGCGGCGCCGGTGAGTGTGCAGATGATGTCGGCATGGTTTGCGGCCTCCGCCACGGTGGCGACGACCTGCGCGGCGAGGCCGAAATCGTCGGCGATGCGATTGACCAGTTCCTTTGCGCGGTCCGGCGAACGGCCCCATACGCGGACCTCGTCGAGCGGCCGGACATGGCGGATGGCGGCAACATGATGCCAAGCCTGTTCGCCGGTCCCCAATATCGCGAGGCTGCGCGCGTCGGCGCGTGCGAGCGCATCGGTCGCGGCCGCGGTGGCCGCTGCGGTTCGGATCGCGGTGACCTCGCCCGCGTCGATCACGCAGACGGGGGCGCCAGTGGCGCGGTCGAAGAGGATGATCACCCCCTGATGCGAGGCGCCATGCGCGGCGGCGGCGGGAAAGATGCTGATGATTTTTGCGCCAAAGCCCGCGCCATCAAGCGCGCCGGGCATCACGCCGAACAGATCGCCGCCGCCCAGATCGATGATCCCGCGCAGCAGTTGTTGGCTTTGCCCTTTGGCCAGCGCGATCATCGCATCGTGCATCAGCGCGATGCAGCTTCGGTGATCGAGCCGCCGCTGAACCTCGGCCGCGTCGATAAAGCGGATCGGATCAGCCACCCCAGACGCCTTCGGCATGGCGGAGGAAGTTGAGTCCCATGATCTTTTCGATCCGGCGGCTCGAATAGCCCTTTGCGGCGAGCAGCCCGATAAGTTTGCGGAACTGATCGGGGCCGCGCAGGTCGACGACGAAGGGATAAGTGTCGGGCCGCTCACCGACCGCGCTGATTCCCGCGGCGCGGCGCTCGGCGATCTCCTTCGCAAGCACGGCGGCATAGGCGTCGAGATCGTCGATCTGCGTCACCAGCCCGTCGGTGCCGATTCCAACATGATCCTCGCCGCAGATATTCACTGCATGGTCGATGTGGCGGACGACATCTTCGGCGCGGGCATGGCCGGAGATGTTGAGGAAGGGCATGAAATAGATGCCGATAAAACCGCCCTTTTCGGCAACGAGGCGCAATTCGGCGTCGGTCTTGTTGCGCGGCAGATCGGTGACCGCGCGGCACGCGGTGTGATTGATCGAGATCGGCGCGGTCGAGGCGCGCGCCGCCTCGAGGCAGGTCTTCTCGCCGCTGTGCGACAGGTCCACAATCATCTTTTGCGCGTTGAGCCGCGCAATGACTTCGCGTCCGAAGGGAGTGATGCCGCGATTATCGGGCGCCATCGATCCATCGCCGAGCGCGTTGGCGGGATTATAGGTGAGCTGAAAAATCCGCACCCCGAGGTTGGCGAAGACGTCGACGCGCGCGGCGTCCTTGCCCATCATCGCGCCATTCTGAAAGCCGTAGATCAGCCCGATCTTCTTCTCGGCCTTCGCGCGGCGAATGTCCGCGACACTCAATATCTTCATGAGGTCGCGCGGGTGGCGGCGGAGCAGCATATCCATCTCGGCAACGTCGGCGACGCTCTTCTCGAACGGCTCGGCGGGGCCCGCGACATAGCCGAAGGTGCAGTTGATCGCGGTGACCCCCGACGCATGCGCTTCGGCAAGGACGCGCGGCGAAAAGGGATCGGCGGGGCTGTCGCGCAAATTGGGATCGGCGAGCCCGCCGAGCGCGTTGACGATGATCCATTTCCGGCTGTCGGGCGCGGCAGCCGCCCGCGCGGCGGCGGGCAGCAGCGAGGTCGCGGCCAGTCCCGCCGCGCCCGCGATTATCGCACGCCGGTCAATCATCATCGCCCATTTCCTTCTTCGTCAGCGGTGTAAAATCGGCGCGCGGATATTGGCGGCCGCGCTTCACGGTCATTTCGATCCGTTCGATATTGTCGATATCGGCGAGCGGATCGGCGGTCAGCACGACGAAATTCGCGAGCTTTCCGGGCTCGATCGACCCCATATCCTTTTCACGCCCTGCGGCGCGCGCGCCGACGAGTGTCGCTGAATGGATGACGTCGAGCGGCGGCATGCCGACATCGTGCGCCAGATAGCGTAGCTCGCGATGCACTTCGGGCCATGCGTCGCCCGCCGGATCGACATAGTCGGTGCCGGTGGAAATCGGGATGCCGGCGCGCCATGCCTGCTGCGTCAGCTGGATCGTTCGCGCGCCGCTACAGCGCAGCGGCTTCGCTTTCGGATCGGCCTTGCGCGCTGCCTCGAACTTGACGAACAGGCTGCCTGTCGCGTCGAGGATCGTGCCATGCTTTCGCATCGCCGTGTACAGGCGCGCGACCACCGGATCGTCGCCTGTCTTGGCGAGCAAATTCTCGTCAACCGGCGTGCGGTCCTCATACGCGCCCAGCATCTTTGGCTGCGCCTCATAGGCCAGATAGCAGACATGGCTGATGACATCGGCGCCCGCGGCGATCACCTCGGCGGGGCGCGCGGGGAAGATCGCGCTGTGCGCCCAGATCATCATCTTCTGGCGGTGCGCTTCGGCAGTGATCGCCTTGGCGCGCGCGGCGGGCATATCGGCATAGATTTTGATCGCGCTCGCCGAGGTGCCGCGCGCCATCGCGACTGCGATGCGCAGATCGGTCTTGTCGTCGATCGCCTGCATCCACGGCGCGGTGCCCGGCGTGAAGCCGCGGCTGACCGAGAGAACGCGCGGGTCTTCGAAAAAGGGCGGCCCCGCCATCAACGCGGCATAATAAATATCGGGCGCGGCGATCTCGCCAACCAGCGACGCGCGCGCCAGTTCGCCCACCGACCGCAGATCGTCCGCCATGTCGCGAACCGCGGTGACGCCGCCGTAAAGCTGGCGGCGCAGAATCGCTTCGGCGCGCGTGCGGTTCGGCGGCGTCGCCAGATGGACATGACTGTCGATCAGGCCCGGGATGACAAACCGGCCCGACAGATCGACGCGGCGTGCGCTGGTCACCTGCGCGTCGAAGCTGCCCCGTGCGCCGACGGCGACGATCCGCTCGCCATCGACCAATATGTCCTGGCCAGCACGCGCCGCGCTGCCGGTGCCGTCGATGACTGCGGCATTGGCATAGAGCACCTGTTCGGCCGACTGGACAGGTGCCGCGAGGGTCAGCGAAGCCGCAAGGCCCAGAAAGCGAAGGACCCGGAGCGGGGTCGATGAGCGAGCGCGGTCAATGATCATGCCCAAGTGGCTAGCCGCCTCATTTTGCCTTCGCAATCGCCGAGCCCGAAAAAATCCCTATATGTTACTGCGATGGCAAGTGACGCACCGAGTAACCCGGCGGGTGGTAGTCCCGTGCTCTACAGCTTTCGGCGCTGCCCCTACGCGATGCGGGCGCGGATGGCGCTGCTGGCGAGCGGAATCGCTTACGAACATCGCGAGGTTGTGCTGCGCGACAAGCCCGCCGCCATGCTGGCTGCGTCGCCAAAGGGGACGGTGCCCGTGCTCGTGCCGGCCGACGGGGCGGTGGTTGACGAAAGCATCGACATCATGCGCTGGGCGCTGTCGCAAAACGATCCTGAGGACTGGTTGGCACGCGCTGATACGCCATTGGTGATGCAGTTTGACGCGGCGTTCAAACATCATCTCGATCGCTACAAATATTCTGAGCGCCATGACGTCGACCCGCTCGTTCATCGCGCGGCGGGGTTGGCAATGCTGACCGACATCGGCGAGCGGTTGGCGGACCGGGATTATCTGGGCGGTGCGGCGCGCGGGTTCAGCGATATCGCAATCTTCCCCTTCGTCCGGCAGTTTGCCGGGGTCGATGCCGCCTGGTTTGCAGAACATGCGCCGCGCCGCGTCCGCGAATGGCTGGGCAAGCTGGTCGGCTCGCCTTTGTTCGATCGGGCAATGGTCAAGATCGCACGCTGGGACGAAACGGCGCACTAGTCAGCCGCGCGCCAGATCGTCCCGCCTGCCCATGTCCGGACCTGGCCGACCGGACGATATCGTCGGCCGCTGCATTAAATCGTGAATAGAGTTGTCGCGCGTGCGTCTTCGGATTCGGGAGCGGCGGGAAATCTCCATGAGGAGGAGGACTGTCGCCGATGCGGCAGCTGCCGCTTGATCGGAGAATATCAGTGCGCGAAAATCTGAAAATCCGTCCGGCCGCGGTGCTGGGACCGATGGGCGAGCATTTGACGATGGAAACGCTCCCAAGTCCGGATACGCGCCGGTGGGTCTGCCGTCGCAAGGCGCAGGTCGTCGCTGCAATCAACGGCGGGCTGCTGACCGCCGATGAGGCTTGTGATCGCTATGGGCTGAGCTTCGAGGAAATTGAGATCTGGCAGCGGGGATATGCGCTCGCCGGGGTGCCGGCGCTGCGAGTCACGCGTATCAAACAATATCGCGACGTGCCAAGCGACGACTGACCTTTTCGATTGGTGGAGGTCTGCCGACGGTATTCGGTCTGGCGATGTCGGGCCACGCCCACCGAAGCGCCTTCCGTGGCGTCAGGGTTGCAGCCGCCGCCGGTTGTTTGACCTTTTCGTGCTCGCCCGCCAAATGGTGCGATGACCGACGCCATTTCTTTGCCAGTCGACAGCCGGGCGCGGCGCCTGACGCGTCGGGGTGCCGACGCGCGCGAGAAGATTCTGGATGCGACAATCAAGTGCATTGTCCGCGCCGGCTTTACCGCGACGACTGTCGAACATGTTATGGCCGAGGCGGGGCTCAGCCGCGGATCGGTGCTGCATCAGTTTCCCAATCGCGTGACTTTGATGGTCGCGACCGCCGAGAGGGCGATGCGCCGGGTGATGGATTCGGCGCGCGAGATGGCAGGTGCCATCGAGGATCCCTTCGAACGGGTGGCCGACTATGCCCGCATTTCATGGGAAACCCACTCGCAACCCGAGGGGTTGGCGCTGACCGACATCCTGCTCGCAGCGCGCTGGGATGCCGAACTGACTACAGGCTTGCAACCTGTCGCGGCACAGGTCGAACAGGATATTCACGACGAGTTTATCAAACTCGCGACCGAGGCCGGTTTTGCCGACGCCGAGGCGCTGGTTCCGCATGGCTGGCTGCTGATCGCCAGCGTTCGCGGCCTCATCATCGAGCATAGCCTCAACCCTTCACGCCCGATGATTCTGGCCGCGATCGACCGGATGATGGAACGCCACCGGCGATTCTGTGACAATTTTGCCGCGAGGGACGCTGAAGCAAG
The DNA here is from genome assembly GCA_030655355.1 of Sphingopyxis sp. GTDB lineage: Bacteria > Pseudomonadota > Alphaproteobacteria > Sphingomonadales > Sphingomonadaceae > Sphingopyxis. Next base: position 4,304 of record JAURVS010000102.1, on the reverse strand, counting down.
GAAAAAATAGTCACATCTGATTAGTCGAATTTGACTAGTTTGAAGCAATCTGATTTTCTGATGGAAAGTCGGCAGCCCGATAAGCCGACTCCAAAAGGAGAGAATGATGCCAAAGGGATTTGCGGCGCGTCTGTGCGTCAGCGTGACTTATATCGCATTGATGGCCGCCGCTCCGGCGATGGCGCAGACTGTCGAGGCCGACGCGTCCGAAGCAACGAGCGCCCCCGCGGATAATGCGGGCGAAATCATCGTAACGGCGCAGCGCCGCGAGCAGTCGCTGAATTCGGTGCCGATGTCGATTACCGCGATCAGTGGTGACCAGCTGATTGCGCAGGGCATCAACAGCACCGCCGATCTCGCGAAGATCGTTCCCGGCCTGACCTTCACGCAAAGCCAGATCGCGACGCCGGTCTACACGATCCGCGGCGTCGGCTTTTATGAATCGACTCTCGCGGCATCGCCCGCGGTCAGCGTCTATGTCGACGAAGTTCCGTTGCCTTTCGCGATCCTGACGCAGGGCGCGGCGCTCGATCTTTCGCGCGTCGAGGTTCTCAAGGGGCCGCAGGGCACGCTCTATGGCCAGAATGCGACGGGCGGTGCGATCAACTATATTTCCGCCAAGCCGCGCGATACGTTCGAGGCGGGCGCCGACGCGAGCTATGGTCGCTTCAACGCATTTAACGTGTCGGGCTTTGTAAGCGGGCCATTGACGAAGACGCTTTCCGCTCGGGTCAGCGCCCGCGTCGACGGCGGCGGCGACTGGCAGCAGAGCCAGTCGCGCGACGACGAACTGGGCGCCGCGCGGCGGATCGCAGCGCGTGCGCTGTTTGTCTGGAACCCGGTCAGCGAGCTGGAAGTTACGCTCAATCTGAACGCGTGGCGCGACAAGTCGGACGTGCAGGCGCCGCAACTGACCGGGCACACGCCGTACAATCCCGCGGGCGCCTATCCCTATGTGCTCGCGACGCCGCTCGCCGCCAACAAGGCGCGCGCCGCCGACTGGTCGGGCGACTGGCCGATGCGCCGCGACGATAATTTCTATCAGACCTCGCTGCGCGCTGACTATGACGTCTCCGACGATGTTCGCCTGACCTCGATCACGTCGTGGCTGGAGTTCAATACCGCTGCGACGCAGGATCTCGACGCGACGCAGTGGCGCCAGCTCGACAGCTACACGCCGGGCAGCATCAATAGCTTCTTCCAGGAACTGCGCTTGACCGGCACGAGCGGCGACGCGCGCTGGATCATCGGCGCCAACTATTCGAGCGACAAGGCGAGCGAGCAGCAGATTCTTCGCACCGACGACCTCAGCAGCAACGTCATCATCCCCGGCCTGCCGATCCTTCGCGTGTCGGCGGTGTTCACCAACCAGAAGGTGACGACCTATGCCGGCTATGCGAACGTCGAATATGATCTGACGCCGAACCTGACTGCGCAGGCCGGCATTCGATACACGCGCAACGAGCGCAGCTTCAACGGTTGCGGCTATGATGGCGACGGCACAACCTATCTCAGCTTCAACGTCCTCACGACGCTGTTCACCGGGGCGCCGCCGATCAACCCGATCGGGCCGGGCGGATGCCTGACCTTCGACCCCAGCTTCCAGCCGTCGCTGATCACCGACGAGCTCAACCAGGATAATATCTCGTGGCGCGGGGGGCTTACCTATACGTTCGACAATCGCGCGATCGTCTATGCCAATGTGTCGCGCGGATGGAAGGCGGGCGGCTTCCCGACCGTCCCCGCGTCGTCTTTCACCGGCTTCCTGCCCGCGACGCAGGAATCGCTGCTGGCGTATGAAGCTGGCTTCAAGCTCCCGCTCGCCGACCGCACGCTGCAACTCAATGCGGCGGGCTTCTATTATGATTATTCGAACAAGCAGGTGCGCGGCCGAATCCTCGATCCGATTTTCGGCTTGCTCGAGCGGCTGGTGAATGTCCCGACGTCGCGCATCTATGGCGTCGAGGCGGCGATCGACTGGCGCCCGATCGAGGGGCTGACGGCAAATCTGTCGGGCACCTGGATCAACAGCCGGATCAACGATTTCACCGGCTATAACGGCACGGGCGTTTTCGCAGATTATTCGGGCTCGGCATTCCCCTTCACCCCCAAATGGCAGGCGACAGCCGACGTTCAGTATAAGTGGCCGGTCAACGATCGCTGGAGCGCGACCGTGGGTACGAACGTCAACTATAACAGCGCCACCAATTCGACCTTTGGCGACCCCGCGATCCTTGCGATCAATGCGCGCACTTTGGTCGATCTGCGCGCCGGCGTAGAAACCGAAGACGGCAAGTTCCGCGTTCAGCTGTGGGGCCGCAACGTCTTCGACAAATATTACTGGAACTCGACGTTCCAGGCCGACACCGCGTGGCGCATGGCCGGCCGCCCGGCGACTTACGGCATCTCGCTCGGCTGGCGCTACTAAGGGAGCAATAGTGATGCGTTTTGCAGGCAAGACCGCGATCGTCACCGGCGGCGCCTCGGGCATCGGAGCGGCATTCGTGCGCCGCTTCGTCGCCGAAGGCGGGGCGGTGATGATCGCCGAGCTCGACGTCGAGCGCGCATCGGAATTCGTTTCGGAACTCGGCGATCGCGCGGCGTATGAGCTGGTCGACGTCGCCGATGCCGACGCCTTTGCACCGCTGGCTGAAACGACCGCCGCGCGATTTGGCGGGATCGATATCTTGTTCAACAATGCGGGGATCGGCAATTACGGTCTGACCCCGGATCTCGATATCGATCAGTGGCGCCGCTGCATTGCGGTCAATCTCGATGCGGTTTTCTATGCGTGCCGCGCGGTCATCCCGCATCTGAAGGCACGCGGCGGCGGTGCGATCGTCAATACCGCATCGGCGTCGGGTCTGGCCGCCGACTATGGCTTCACCGCCTATAACGCCGCGAAGGCGGGGGTGATCAATTATACGCGCTGCCTCGCGATCGACCATGCGCGCGATAACATCCGCGCCAATTCGATCTGCCCCGGTCCGGTCGATACACCGCTGCTGACGGCCGGGGTCGATGCGATCGAGGGGCTTCGCTCCGAGTGGGAGCGGATCGTCCCGTCCGGCCGCTTTGCCCGGCCAGAGGAAATCGCTGCGGTCGCGTTATTCCTCGCCTCCGAAGATGCCAGCGGGGTGACCGGCGCTGCCGTGCCGGTCGATGGCGGACTTACTTCACATACCGGGCAACCCGATCTCCGCGACGTCATGGCCGCCGCACAAGCGTGAAAGGATTTTGACGATGACTGCAAAAAAAGCGAGCTTCCAGGTTTATCGGGCCGCCGACGCGCCGCCCTATAGCGAAACCTCTTGCATGGAATATTCGGGGATCACCCCGGTGATCGAGGATGGCATCGTCCGGGCGACCGCCGAAGGCGCCGACGATGGCAATGAGGTCCGGCTGCTCTTTTCGATGCCGGGAATGAGCCTGACCTATGCGTGGTTCAAGAGCGGCTTTCCGCTGCCGCTGCACAGCCATAATGCCGAATGCCTCTATTATATCATCGCCGGGACGCTGAAGCTTGGCACTGAGGAGCTTGGGCCCGGTGATGGATTCTACGTCGGGGTCGACGTTCCTTATACGTACAAGCCCGGTCCCGAGGGCGTCGAGGTGCTCGAATTCCGCACCGCCGACGCATTCGATATCCGCTTCCGGGGCAACACGTCGGCCTTTTGGGACAAGATTGTCGACGGGCTGCGCAAGGAAAAGCCCAGCTGGGAAGGGCAACGCAAGCCGACCGAGTTGCAGGCGGCGAAATGAGCGGCGCGACGATGCGCGCGGCCGTTCGGCGCGGCGCGGCGCTGACGGTCACTGACGTCCCCGATGCGGTGCCGGGTGCGGGCCAAGTCGTGGCGAAGACGCTTGCGTGCGGCATTTGCGGGTCGGACCTCCATGCCATCCATCATCTCGAGCATGGCGTCGAGATCGGACGGCGCTGCGGTGCGCCCGACACGATCGACCCGTCGCAGGATCTGGTCCTCGGTCACGAGTTTTGCGCCGAGATTCTCGATCATGGCCCGGGTACGGAAAACAGATTCAAGGTCGGGACGCGTGTCGTCTCGACGCCCTTTGCCTTTGGCCCGCTCGGCGCCGAACTGATCGGCTTTTCGACCCGCTATCGCGGCGCGCTCGCCGAGCGCGTGGTGCTCACCGAGGCGCTGTTGCTGCCGGTGCCGAACGGACTCCCCTCCGAAATCGCGGCACTGACCGAACCGCTCTCGGTGGGCACCCATGCGGTGGCGGTCGCCAATCCGGGGCCGGGTAGCGTCGCGATGGTGATCGGATGCGGTCCGATCGGGCTT
>JAURVS010000097.1 GCA_030655355.1 Sphingopyxis sp. | reverse complement strand
TTTGCCGGACCACAGGGCCGCTCCCGCATCCGGCGGGACCGCCATTGGGGCAGACAGACGCCCCGCACCGCCCCGGGTCGGATTACCCGGAACTAGAGGCCCCGCCCGGCATCGGGCCCGGCGGGCGAAGGAAACTCCATGTTTGACGTGAAAAAAGTATCGATCGAGTGGGGCGGTGAAACGCTGACTCTCGAAACGGGCAAGGTTGCCCGTCAAGCTGACGGCGCGGTTGTCGCGACGCTCGGCGAAACGATGGTGTTGGCGGCTGTCACGGCTGCCAAGACGGTCAAGGAAGGGCAGGACTTCTTCCCGCTTACCGTCCACTATCAGGAAAAATATTCGGGCGCAGGCCGCATCCCCGGCGGCTTCTTCAAGCGCGAGCGCGGCGCGACCGAAAAGGAAACGCTGGTTTCGCGTTTGACCGATCGTCCGATCCGTCCGCTGTTTCCCGAAGGTTTCTACAACGAAATCAACGTCATTGCTCAGGTTCTGAGCTATGATGGCCACAATGAACCCGACATTCTTGCGATGGTCGCCGCTTCCGCTGCGCTTACCATTTCGGGCGTGCCTTTCATGGGCCCGATCGGCGCCGCACGCGTCGGTTATGTCGACGGCGAATATATTCTGAACCCGACCGACGCGCAGGTTGCTGCCGGCGACCTCGACCTCGTCGTCGCCGCCACCTACGACGCAGTGATGATGGTGGAATCCGAAGCCAACGAGCTTTCGGAAGAAATCATGCTCGGCGCTGTGCTGTTCGCACATGATGCTTGCAAGGACGTCGTCAAGGCGATCGTGAAGCTGGCCGAACAGGCTGCCAAGGATCCCTGGGACATGGCCGAACAGGCTGACCTGTCGGCTGCCAAGGACAAGCTGAAGAAGCTGATCGGCAAGGACATCGCCGCGGCTTACAAGCTGACCGACAAATCGGCCCGCTCGAACGCGTTGAACGCTGCACGCGCTGCTGCCAAGGCGGCCTTCGCCGACGCCGCGCCGCAGGATCAGATGGCCGCCGGCAAGCTGGTGAAGAAGCTCGAAGCCGAAATCGTTCGCGGCGCCATCCTCAAGGACGGCAAGCGCATCGACGGACGCACGACGACGCAGATTCGCCCGATCGTCGCCGAAACGCACTTCCTGCCCCGCGCGCATGGCTCGGCGCTGTTCACGCGCGGCGAGACGCAAACGATTGCGACTTGCACGCTCGGCACCAAGGACAGCGAACAGATGATCGACGGCCTCAACGGCCTGTCCTACTCGAACTTCATGCTGCACTATAACTTCCCGCCCTATTCGGTCGGTGAAGTGGGTCGTTTCGGGGCGCCCAGCCGCCGCGACATCGGCCATGGCAAGCTGGCATGGCGCGCGCTGCACGCCGTGCTGCCGACGAAGGACGAGTTCCCCTACACGATCCGCATCACCAGCGACATCACCGAGTCGAACGGCTCGTCGTCGATGGCGTCGGTTTGCGGCGGTTCGCTCGCGATGATGGACGCGGGCGTTCCGCTGAAGCGTCCGGTTTCGGGCATTGCGATGGGTCTGATCCTCGAAGGCAAGGATTTCGCGATCCTGTCGGACATCCTGGGTGACGAAGATCATCTCGGCGACATGGATTTCAAGGTTGCGGGTACGTCTGAAGGCATCACCACGATGCAGATGGACATCAAGATTGCGGGCATCACGCGCGACATCTTCGAAGCCGCTTTGAACCAGGCGAAGGAAGGCCGCGCGCACATCCTCGGCGAAATGGCGAAGGCGCTGGGCGAAGCCCGCACCGAGCTGTCGGCGCACGCTCCGCGTATCGAGACGATGCAGATCGACAAGTCGAAGATCCGCGACATCATCGGCACCGGCGGCAAGGTGATCCGCGAGATCGTCGCGACCACCGGCGCCAAGGTCGACATCGACGACGAAGGTCTGATCAAGATTTCGTCGAGCGATCCCGAGCAGATCGAAGCCGCTCGCAAGTGGATTTCGGGCATCGTCGAAGAAGCTGAAGTCGGCAAAATCTATGATGGCAAGGTCGTCAACCTCGTCGATTTCGGTGCGTTCGTGAATTTCATGGGCGGCAAGGACGGTCTCGTCCACGTCAGCGAAATTGCCAATGAGCGCGTCGAGAAGGTTGCTGACGTCCTCAGCGAAGGCCAGGAAGTCAAGGTCAAGGTCCTCGAGATCGACCCGCGCGGCAAGGTTCGCCTGTCGATGCGCGTAGTCAATCAGGAAACCGGCGAAGAGCTGGAAGACACGCGCCCGCCGCGTGAACCCCGCGAACCGCGCGGCGATCGTGGTCCGCGCCGTGATGGCGGCGACCGCGGTGATCGCGGTCCGCGCGGCGGCGGCGGTGGTCGCGATCGCGGCCCGCGCCGTGACGGCGGTGCTGGCGGCGGCGAACCCCGCGGCGACCGCGGCCCGCGCCGTGAGCGCAGCGAAGGTCCGGAAGATCAGGGCCATGTGCCCGACTTTCTGAAGGAC
>JAURVS010000085.1 GCA_030655355.1 Sphingopyxis sp. | reverse complement strand
ACAAGCTGGACACCTCGTTCGGTGTTTTGTGCTCCTTAGCGATTGCCCTGCTAAAAAGTTAAGAGCATTTAAGCAAATTGAAATTTTGATTAATATTTTCAATGCCCATTTTGGGACAGGGCGTTAGGCGCGTGTTAACTTCGCTAAATTGCAGCAAAATTTGCGAGCTCGAAGTCAAGGAAGATTAAGGGCCTTATCCAGAGGTTGACTGGTCGGCGGCGCAGCGGCGTCGGCGTTCGGCCGGATTGCATGCCGATGTGCGTATCGAACCGCGGGGCGCGACAGGCGGTGTTAAATCGCCCCAAGCCCGTTCAGGTGTCCGGCGTCATGGTCAGCCTTGTCGTTACACGAGACAATTCGGCCGGAATATCCGGCCATTGCGACGTGAAAACATCCGTTCCCGGCGTCATAAATCCTGCCGAGGACCGTCGCGCCTCACTCATTGGCGCTATTGATCCGATACGGACTCGTCTCGTCCCCCATGTCTAAGCCAGTCTTTACCACGGCCTGTGAAGGCTGGCCGCAACGGGGGTGCAATATGTTTCGAGTGATTGAATGCATTGTCGGGCAGCATGATTTGCGGCTCGTCCTTTTGGCGGCGCTGGTCTGGGTGTTGGGGAGCGCCGCGCTCTTCCTGCTTCTGAAACGCTCGACCGATTGCGTTGAAACGCGGCGCCGCCAATGGCTCGCTGTCGCAGCGCTCGCGGCTGGAGTCGGCGTCTGGGCAACGCACTTCATCGCGATGCTCGCTTATGATGGCTCGATGCCGCTGAGTTTCGACCCCGGCCTCACCGCCTTGTCTGTGGCCATTGCCATTTTCGCCTTTTGGGCGAGCTTCCTCGCTGCCGGTCGCGACTTTGCCGTCGGACCGAGCCTCATGGCGGGCACGCTTGCCGCGCTCGGAGTGGCCGCGATGCACTTCGCCGGCATGGCGGCGATCATCACACCCGTCGTCGTGCGCTACGAGGCGCCCGCGATCGGCTCGGCTTTTGCGATCCTCGGGGCAAGCTTTGCCTTGGCCTTCTTTGTCTTCGGCCGCCTGCGCGGGCATGCGCGCATCGCGCTTCCGGCGCTGCTCGCCGTCATCGGCGTCGTTGCGCTCCATTTTACCGCGATGTCGGCGACGGTGCTCGCGCCCGATCCGACGCGCCTCGATCCGACCGCGGTGCAGGGGCATGGCTGGCTGATCGTCGCGATCGTCGGCGCGACGCTCAGCCTAATCGCGCTGGTGCTTGGCGGCGCCTTCCTCGACCGGCTGCTGACCGACCTGCGCGGCTTTGCCGACGCGACGCTCGAAGGTCTCGCCATCCTGAGCCGGGGCCGCATTCTTGAAACCAACGGGCAATTGGCTGCCCTGCTGGGGGTTGAACCGAACGAGCTTATCGGTAGTGATCCCGCGCGCTGGTTCCGTACAGCCGATGGTGCCGATCTCACCGCACCGCGCGATCGCCCTGCTGAAGCCGCGATTCGGCGCGCCGATGGCGAAGAGCTGATCGTCGAGGTGACGACCCACGCTGTCGAGTATCGCGGGCGAAGCTGCGAAGTGCTTGCGGTCCGCGATCTGACCGCGCGCAAACGCGCCGAGCTTCAGGTCGAACATCTCGCCGCGCATGACGCGCTCACCGGACTCCCCAACCGCGCGCGTTTCACGACAATGCTCGAAGGATTGGTCCGGAGCGGAGAGAGTTTCGCGCTTTTCGCGCTCGACCTCGACCGCTTCAAGGCGGTCAATGATCTCTTTGGTCACGCCGCGGGCGACGCGATTCTCTGCCGCGTCGCGGCGCTTCTGCGCGACGTGACGCGTGAGGTCGATCTGGTCGCGCGGATCGGCGGCGACGAGTTTCTGATCATCCAGCGCGGCATCGACGACGTGCGCGACGCACAGATGCTCGCCGAGCGCGTTCTCGCCGCATTCGGCAAGGAAATGGACATTACGCGCGATCCGATGGCGGTCGGGGTGAGCATCGGCGTGGCACTCTTTCCGGCCGACGCGGGAAGCGCCGAGGCGCTGCGCCACAATGCCGATGTCGCGCTCTACCGGGCCAAGGAACGCGGCCGCGGGATTGCCTGCTTCTTCGATTTGGAAATGGACAAGCTCGTGCGCGAGCGCCGCGAACTCGAGCATGACCTGCGCCACGCGATCGCGCGCCGCCAGCTCAGCCTGATGTTCCAGCCGCTTGTCGCGACCGATGGCGGCAGGATCATGGGATATGAGGCGTTGCTGCGTTGGGCGCATCCGACCCGAGGCCAGATCCCGCCGGAAATTTTTGTGCCGATCGCCGAGGACATCGGCGCAATCATCCCGATCGGCGAATGGGTCCTCCGCGAAGCGTGCGCGGCGGCGATGCAATGGCCGAAGCACGTCAGCGTCGCGGTCAATGTTTCGGCGGTCCAGTTCCAGCTCCCGAATCTCGCCGCGATCGTCGAGGATGCGCTCTTCGAGAGCGGGCTGAGCGCCGACCGTCTCGAGTTGGAGGTCACCGAAAGCGTGATGCTGCGCGACCGCGAAAGCGCGCTCTCGACGTTGCACCGGCTGAAAGCGCTCGGAACGCGAATCGTGATGGACGATTTCGGAACCGGCTATTCGTCGCTCTCGAACCTTCAGGCTTTCCCGTTCGACAAGATCAAGATCGATCGGAGCTTCGTCAGCCATGTCACCGACGATGCGTCGGCGCGCTCGATCATTCGCGCGATCGTCGGGCTCGGGCGCAGCCTTGATCTGCCGGTGGTCGCCGAAGGCGTCGAAACCGAAGAGCAGCGACTGATGGTGCTCGAGGAAGGCTGCCCGCAAGCGCAGGGCTTCCTGTTCGGCGGACCTGCCGAGGCCGTCATCGGCATCCCCGGATTTTTGCGCGTCGTCGGCGGCTAACCTGTCGCGACGCCAACAAGGCAAGGCCTCAATAGACGTGCCGAAGCGCGAGGAGAGCGTTCGGCGGAAAGCCTTCGCCTTCGGTGGTCAGGAAATATCGCCCCGACATCCAGTGACGCGCGACAATCACCCGGACCTTCCCCGCATCGGCCTTGACCCAGAAAGCGTGAGTTCCGTCCCGAACCCAGCCGATGACCTTTTCGATGGGCCAGATCGTCCCTTCGATCTGAAGGCCGTCGATCCGGCGATCGACATCCTGCGCATCGGGACGGATTGCGGTGATCTGATATTCGCGCAAATATCTGGCCCTTCGCGGTCAGCTGAATGAAACCGACGGTCCTGTCGTCGCGGTGACCGCGCCCAGTTGCCCGCGCAGATAGCGCTCCATCATTTCGAGGCCGCTCTCGCTCAGCGTTACATGGACGACGCGATTGTCGTGCGGGCAGGGGCGGCGGCAGATCAAACCACGCGCTTCAAGCTTGCCTATCCATCGAAACGCGGTTGTCGTCGGTACTGCAGCCGCGATGCAGAGGCTGTGGATGCTGACCGGCCGCTGTTTGTGGCGCTGGACAAAAAGGTCGAGGAGCATGTCCCATGCCGGCTCGGCGAATAGGTCCGCGTTGAACAAACGATCACGTCGCCGACGGCTGGCATATTCGGCGTGAGCGATTGCCGCGAGCCGCGTTGCTTCGCTGATGTCGCTGGCGGCCGGGGCCGCTTGCACGGCTTCACTCGGCGGGACTTTTGCGATGACGCCGAACTCGGAGGTGATCGCCAATTTGCGGGACGAGCCGGTCATAGCAGTCCCCTTTCTTTCATGCTTACAATGTCGTCTTCGCCGACAATCAGATGGTCGAGCACCACGATGTCGACCGATCGGGTGAAGGCGGCAATGCGCTGGGTCAGCGAAATGTCGGCCGCGCTGGGTTCGCTTGATCCCGACGGATGATTATGCGCGAGGATGATCCCGCTTGCACCGAGGTCGAAGGCGCGGCTCAGCAGTCCTCGCAGATTTGAATCGACCTGGCCGGGGGTTCCGCTCGCCATCCGCTCGTCGCCGAGATAGGCCCAGTCATGCGTGACAAAGGTCGCGTGCAGACATTCGGTGGCGGACTTGCCGATCTGCATCCGCAGATATTGCCGGTAATCGGAGTCGGCGATTCCGACCTGCGTCCGGCTGATCCGTTCGCGAAGCCCGGCCTCGAACAGCGCCCGCGCCGCGAGAATCGCGGTGACGAGATCCGAATGATCGGGAAGTGCGGTCGCGAGTTGCTCGCGCGACGCCGAAAGCGCGCGGCCGAGCCCACCGAAGTGGACGATCAGCCGGTCGGCTGCGACCTGCGAATGACGCCCCGCGAAAGGTTCGAGGAGCGGCGCCACGACCTGTACGGCCCGACGTAGCGGCTCCGTCTCGCGTGAAGAGCGATGCTCCCCGCCAAGATCAGCAGGATGAAGTAATAGGGTCCGAAACTCATGAACCCATATGCGCGCATCGGAAAGAAGTCGGTCACCTCGCGCGCGAAGTGCGATAGCACCGAGACCAGCTGGAAAGCCGCGAGCCATAACGGATAAACCCTGTTCGCTCTGAGCGCGACTGCGACAAAAATCGCCGCCACGACCACATCCATGACAAGGTGACCAATATCGACCGAGCGATAGATCGCTCCATGCCCGATCAGAAAATGATAGGCGGGGTCGGCAACGGTCACCGTGAAGAGCGTCGCGGCGCAGATCCTCTCGGGTGTTGCCCCCCAGCGCAGCGCCGCTGCGCCCAGGAGGCAAACACAAACGAAATTGAAGATCATAAGCGGGTCCATGCCAATGGCGTGGCCCGCGGGCGCGCGCGCGTCAACTATCAGGCAGCCGCCTGACGCTCCACGCCGCCGTCCTCGACGAAGGGAAGTGTCTCGCCATGCCCCGGGCCACCCGTGATTTCGACTTTCGCATCGACCAACGAATTGTGGGACCGGAAGATGTCGTTCGTCGAGCTGATGTCCGACTGAATGGCGCGGCCGAGACGGACAATCGCGTCCTGGCCAACATGCGGCGCAGGAAGGTCCTCGACCTGACGGGCGTGCAGGATCGAGCGCATCACGTCGAGCTTGGCGATCAGGCTGACGTCGGCTTTGGCTTCCGCGTCGCGGATCTGATTGCGGATCCGCGCCATATAGGCGGGTGCCGGTGCAGTCGTTGCTTTGGTCATTACAGTCCCCCAGCAGCGATGCTCGCATCGCCGCGTCTTGGTTCAATCCGTCAGGGTCGGCTTAGCTGACCGCGTCCGCGAGCGCCTTCGCTGCCGCAAGGGCGACAACGACGCTGGCAACGATCGCGAGCAAGAGAATTGCAATCGTTGCGCCGCGGGTGAGCGTGGCATTGTCGCCGTCGAGCACCCTGGGGACAATCCGCGGTTCGCTCCACTCCTTCCAAGGCGCCTCGATCGACATGGCGACCGGATCCTCGAAAGTCGTCTCGCTGACCTCGTTGTCCCGATCCGGTCTTTCCTCCGGGGCGGCCTGTTCGGCCAGTTGTAGAATGTCGCCTGTAGTTTCTACACATGGGGATTGGCCGTTTTCCGGCGTTTCCGTGGTAGCTTCGGGCTGGGCAGCCAGCCAAAGATTGTATCGCCGCGCAAGTTCCTGACGGGTGATCCCGCCAAGGCGCAGTTTCACCACTTCGATACGGCGATTTACACTGGTCTCAGAGACGCCAAGCGTATGCGCGATTTCTTTGCTCGTACGATGGTTCGCCAGCAGGTCGAGCGCCGCCTTCTGCTTGACCGTCAGGAAATCAAATTCTGCGGCAGATGGGCTTTGCGACGCCATGTCATTCATTCCGCTCGGTTAACCTTTTTCCCGGTCGCTACAACCATGCGCCGGGGAATTATTAGTTAACATAGGATAACATATTCCACTTAGGAAACACAGTTTGGTATTGCTGTTTCCGTTACGGAATAGGGTTGTGCGTGTTGAATCCTCAGGAATTTCATGATTAAAATCAGCGGCATCCTTCAATATTGAGCGGGTAACTTGCTCCAGGAATATTTCGCTTGCCGCGTGCGCACCTAATAGGGTGGACGTCCGCAATGATTGCAGCCAAATCCTTGCCGAATTGGCACTATTTCTGTGCGGTTTGGGTCGCCAACGTAGCTGATCGTCCGATGGTTCCGGTTGGCTATGGTCGCCCGATGTGGCGGCCAGTCGGCTGGCCGAATATCGTTGGAAGAGGCCCGGGCCCGCCTATCGGGGCTCCGGCCTGACGCTCAGCCTTCCAGATCGTCGAAATAGCCGTCGAGCCAGCTTCGCGCCGCGTCGCTGAGCGCAAGAAATATTCGCCGACCGTCGTTCGGATCGCGGCGACGGATAAGGCAACCCTGTTCGGTCATTGTCTCTATGCTGCGCAGGGCTGTCGTCGAAGGGACGTTGGCGGCAATGCACAAGCTTGAGACCGAAACCTCCTTGCCTTCATAATAGGCTGCGTAAAGATCGAGCAGCATGTCCCACGCGGGCTCGGCGAAAAGATCGGCGGGCATGAAGGCGGCGCGAAGCTGCCGTTGGCGAGACATTTCGCGTGCGCGTGCGGCGCGGCGGCCCGCGACGTCGACGGGACTTGCAAGCCGGGGTTTAGGGTTGGACCGCGCTGCAAAGGGCGCGGCAGCGATCGCTCCGGGATCGGGGCCGCTGGCCTCGCTCATTCCATAGCGTTCGCGCTCGGCGAGAAGATCTTCGAGGCGCTTCACCAGTGCCGCGATGTGCCCGTCGAAACCGCTGCGGCCGTGCATCGGCCTGCCGGGGGCTCCATGTTCGATCCTGATACTATGGCCCATGATTTACGCCTTTCTCACCCATAGGTGACGGCACAAATATGACGTCCTTTAACCCGATACGGTGGCATTTTGTGTCCGATCCGGAACGGTCGCGGCAAGGCGCCTTTGCCTCAAAACTCGACGTCGATGCGGACCGTGTCGCTGTAGTTGCCAGCCGCGGGCGTTGTCTGCGCCGGATCGATCACGGCGCGATAGGTGTAGCTCTGGTTGGTCACCGAGTCATAGGTGCCCGGGTTGACCTCGGCGCCCGCGCTCGTGCGCCGCTCGGCGCCAAGCATGCCCCAGCGGTCGGGCGAGGCGGCCGACTTGTAGATTTCATAGGCGAGATGATTGCTTCCGCTGGCCATGCGCCGCACCGATCCCGCAGGATGGCTGCCATTGTCGAGCCCGACCGTGTAGGCGGCCCCCGCGCTGCAGCGTATCTGGATCGTTCGCGTTACGGCGTTGAAACTGCCCGCGAGCGGGGCCGTTCCAAAGTCGAGTTGCGGCGCTTGAATGATGCAATCATTCTCGACCCTCAGCGCAATATTGATCCGCACCGCAGTCCCGGTTCCGAAGTTGAGCGGTGTCAGCAATATCGGCCGGACGAAGCCCGGACTCGCCGAATGGACAAGGCAGACGGCGACGCCGAGCGAGCACACCGAATAATACCAGCGAAGATCGATGTGTCCGGTGTAGGTTCCGGCGCGCAGTCCCGCCGTCGGAATCGTCCGAAAATAGAGCGGGATGCTGTTGTTGGTGCCTGCAAACAGGCTGACAAGACTGAGCGAAGACAGATTCTGGAAATTGCCGACCGTGAGGGCCGTACCGCCCGGGGTAAGCGACGCCTGATAGGCTATGCTGCTGCCGCCGGGGCCGCTCAACTGAAAGGTCGAAGCGTCGACCCGCAGGCCGACATAATGGACGGTCAGCGCCGCGAGCAAAATATCGCAGCTGAGGCCGGCCGACCCACTGCCTTGCTGGGCGGTCGCGGCGACGACATAGCTGCTGTGGCTGCCCAGGTCGGTGTTCGCGGTGGCGACGTTGCACGCTGACGCCGCCTGCGGCGCAAACGCAATCGCCGCTGCTGCTGCAATGCGAAGCGGCCAGCGGCGGGTCAGGGCGTGTTTGTGGTGCATGTCCGCTCTCCCAAATCGATAATCATGTCGGCTGCATCGTTGCGCCCCGTGTCCGTGCCGAGCGCCGCGCGGCAAATCTGCCCGCCGGACAGCGCGACGATGATCTCGGTGGCATCGCCCAAATCCTCGATAAACAGGAGCCCGTCCCAGCCGACAACGGTCGCGATGTCGCCGATGCGCGCCGTGGCGCCTGCCGGAATGACGCTCCCCGCCGCATCTTTCAGGACGAGCCGTGCGGCGCGCATGCGTTTTACGGAGAAGCGGACGACATGGCCGCTGCCGCGCGCGACCGCGATTCGCTGGCTCACCACCGGCGCCGCGACATTCGCGGGCAGTCCCAGCGGGTCGATCGTATATTGGCCCGGATAATAAGCGCTCGCCCACGGAATGAGCAGCTTGCCATCCTCGTTGGTGCGCCCGATCAGCTGATTTTCGTAATGCACCGGAATGTCTGCCGTACCATTGGTGCTCACAACGACAAACGCGTCCGACACGCGATTTGCCGCGAACAGGCTGCCATCCATCAGGACAAGCGCGCCGCTCGCTCCCGCCCAGGCTGTGGTGCTGCCCGCATGATAGGCGCCGCCGCGCACGAGCATGGCGTCGGTGCGCCAGCCCGCATCACCGCGCAGCGCGACATCGCTGCCGAGCCCTGCGACGCTTGCGCTCCAGCCAAGACCGCCGTCGCTCGGGATGGCGCGTGCATAGTCGGCACGCCAACTGCGCCCGCCATTTTCGGTTTCGGCGATCCCCGCCGCAAGATTGCCCCGCCGGCCGCCCAGAGGAAGCGTCACGGTCAGAGCGCCCGACCAGTTCTTGTCCTCGAATTCGCGCGAGGCGCTGGCGTTAAGGCGGCTGCCGCCCCAGAGCGGCATCGACACCGATACATTGGCGAGCCGCATGTCGGCGCCGCCGTCCTCGCGTATCGCAAAATAGCCTAACCCGAGCGTGCCTGCGGCACCAAGCGACATGCTGAGCGTCGCCGAACTGATCTCGCGCGCGCCGCCGGTGCGGATCGCATCGATCAGTCCGAGGTCGACATAGCCCGCGCTCTGGCGGCTGTGGCGAAGCGCGACCGAAAACAGTCGCGCCTGATATTCATAGCCCAGCGTATATTGTCTGCCGTCGCCGCCATCGCTGTCGGACCGGAAGCTGCGGCTGTACGATGCGCTGATGACACCCCCGCCGCCAAGTTCGACCACCGCCCCGCCGCCCGCGAGGCTCATGTCGCCCGCGATCTCGGCGCGGACTTCGAGCGTGACGTTGGCGCTGACGCCGTGGCGAAGCGACGCCGAGCCCGCGACGCCACCATAGTCGAAGTTTCGCGTTCCATAATGCTCGCGAAACGCGCCGAGGCTTACGGCAAAATCGGTGAGGCCGGGGCGCAGCAGCGCGCTCGACACATAAAATGGCATCGCGGTCGAAATGCTTCGTCCGTGCATGTCGGTGACCACCAGATTGGCTTCGCCCGCGCCGTTGATCGGTGCCAGCGTTTCGAGCGCGAAGGGGCCGGGATCGACAGCGCCCCCGGCAACGCGCTGCCCACCGACGATCAGGTCGACCGTCGAGGGCAGCGCGGCGCGCCCGGCGAATTCGGGGAGAGGGTAAGTGATGATGTCGGGGCGCACGGCGAAATCGCGGCTGATTTGAATCCCGCCGAGCCGCACCGCCGATGCCCATGGCAGCGTGCGGGTAATGAGGTCGCCCGCTTCGAGCGTCACTGCGGTTGCCTCGTCCGAACGGCGCCAGCTGGTATCGTAGCGAAGATAGCTTTTCTTCGCGCCGCTCCGCAGCACCCCGGTGGTCGACACCGTGCCCGCGCCGCTGAACAGCCGGGCTTCGTGCCACGCCGAAGCCTGCGTCTTGCCTCGGCCTCCGCTGACATAGACGTCATAGTTGAGGAGCGCGCCCATGTCGTAGGATGCCGGAACGAAGCCGCGCGTCTTGGGTCCGACGCGCTGCGACGGAAAATAATCCGACGCGGCGTCGAGCCGCAATTGCTGGAGCGGCGCATCATATTTGGCGTCGATCCCCGGCAGCTCGTCGAGAAACAGGCTGGCGCCCTGAGCGCCGACGACCAGGCCCGCGCGCTTGAGATCGACGAGCGTAAGGCGGAAGCGGCCGCGGTCGAGATGCACGGCGGCGATGACTCCGGTGCGCCGTTCATTGACGACAAGTTCGAGCAGGAGATCCTGTGCCGCCGCGGCCGGTACAGCCTTGGGGGGAGGGGGAAGCTCGCCATAGCCGGCGGCGTTTTCATTCGCATGGGCAATAATCGGCGCAAGCGCCGCGATAACAAGGAGCGCTGCGCAAGCCTTTGGCAATGTCGCGCATGCACCGAACATGAGACTAGTCTGGCTGCGGATTGATCGGCGCGCGGGGCGCACCGTTGACCGACGCTTCGAACGCATCGGCCGTCCGGGCGCTCGCGGGCAGTGGCCAGCGCATCGTCTCGCCGGGAAGCACATAACCGAGCAGCCCTTCGGCAAGCGGCGTCGTCCCCAGCAGGGCATCGGTCAACCGCGCATGGACCACGCCGCGATTGCTGACTTCCAATATGCGGTCGTCGGACTCGGTCACGACGCGCCAGCTCAGATCGGGCGAAACAGGCAGTGCCTTGCTCCCCTTGCCGTCGCGGGCCAGCGTCGGGCCGCCGAGCACGAACAGCGGCAGCGAATATCGCATGCGAAAGGAGATTGCGGCGCCGGGTGTGGGAGCCGCGGCGCTCTCGACGGGGATTTCGTCGATGATGACGCGATACGGCTTCTCGACCTCGGACGGCGCGGCACCCGAACGCGTCAACCGCACCAACTGTTTCGATCCCGGCGCGATCGTGACGATCGGCGGCGTGCCGATGATCGTCTGTTGATCGGCATAAACGTTCTTGCCGCCCGTTTGCGCCCAGGCATAAATACGGACCTGCAGCGTCACAGGGGTCTTGCCCGGATTCTCGAGCCAGAGCGCCGACGCCTGTTTATCGGCTTCGATAACCGGATTGACTGGCCAGATGAGCACGGCGCCCAGCTGCTGCGCCGATGCCGGACCCGGCGTGAAGATCATAAGAACCAGTGCTGCCAACAGCAGCGCAAGCGAGAGCCAGACCGATCGCATCAGCGTCTCCAATTCTTTTACCATGTCAGGGTGACCGTCAGTGTGTCTGCATAAGTGCCGGGAACCAGCCCGCCGGGCAGCGTCAGCCGACCATGGATTGGTAGGCGAACATCAAGGCTGTTGGCTGCATTCACCGCGACCGCGGCGGTGCCGCCGATCGCGATCGGCTGGCTGCACGCGGCATCACGACACAGCGTATAGGTGATCCGCGCGGCGGGATCGGTGCCGCGCTGAAGATGGCGAAGTCCGGCCGCGGCATGCGTGCCGCCGTCGATGCTCATCATCAGATTGACCCCCGGCGTACAGCGCAGGCGGATGGCTTGGGTGGCGGTTGTCGTCGCGCTGTGCGACGCGGTCGACAGGCTCGAATCTCGACCGAAATCGAGCGTCCCGATCGTGCCCGCATGGCCTGTGGAGCCCAAGCCGTCGACGAGGCAACCGGGTTCGATCCGCGCGGTGACGTCGAACTGGGCGGTTGTTTCGGCATGCGCCGAAGACAAAAGGCCGCCCCCGCTCGCGACCAGGACGAAGAGGGCGGCCAGCGCGCGATGCATGGGTTCCAGAGTTTCCGTCATGGGTAGGGCCATGCCATGCACCGCGCGAGGTCTCTCGAGCCCTAAAGCTCGAGCAACACGGTAATGATGTCGCTGTAGGTCCCGGGAACAAGCCCGGCCTCGCCAAAAGCGCGGCCATAGATGTTGACCGTCTGCACCGCTCCGGAGGAAGCCAGCGCGATATCGCCGCCGATCGGAAGAATCGCCGTGCGTCCCAAATCCGAATAGAGATTATAGGTCACGAACTGGCCCGGCGCGGTGGAATGCGCCATCGCGCGGAGGCCGGTTCCGGCGCCTTCGCCGTCATTCTCGCCCGCTTCGAAGCTGAGCGTAGGCGAAATGCCGGGGCTGCACTGGATCGACAAGGCGCCGCCGCCGTTCAGTACCTCGGCATCGCTCTGGGTAAAGAGCGTATTCTCGGTGCCGAAATCTAGCGTGCCGAAATCAGCGCCGCTCGCTCCATCATCGAGATTCTGGCCATTGATGATGCAGCCTGCCTCAAGCGTGATCGTCGCGTCGATCGTGCCCGTGATATCGGCGCGAGCCGGCGCGGCCGCGAGCGCTGCCGCACTGGCAGCGCCCAGTATCAGCGAAGCCTTGGTGAAGATCTGCATGAAACGCACTCCTGGTTAAAGGTGCCAAATGCATATGAGCCAGCATAAGACAGTATCAGTGCGTTATTTGTAGGAAGGAAGTATTAACAATATATGTGTGCCACTATGGCAAATATTTGTGACATTCTGAAAATGGCACGACAAAACTGTATCAGTATTTGACATATACTGATCCAGTACGAAATATTGGCAATTTTTGATTTTTGCATGATGGCACGAGCAAAGAGAATTGTCGTCCCGAGCTATGTCCGGATCGGAATTGTCACGACGACAGGAGCGCAGTTGGCGTAGCTATCGCCCGCACCGAACGCGGCGTGTTCCGGAAATTTGCTCGCTACCTGCAAGAAACGCGGATCAGTTTCAGGTACTTATGCGATTTCTTTAAAGAGCGAGAAGTCTCCGTTTCGAAGTCGGGCTCGAGTTTGCGTCGGTCCGATACGGATTCAGTTGTACCGCGCCTAAGGATGACGGCTATCGCATCCAATGTCGGTCAACCACGCAAACAGGTTCGTGGACTTCGATAAACACGTCTTCAGGCGTCCGCGGCATTGTGACTTCTCGCGTGGCGGGCGACCCGCGCAGATGATTCCACCCAAAAAAAAGGCACCCATCCGGCCAAAGCCAAATGAGTGCCAAGATGAAGGTCTCAAG
>JAURVS010000080.1 GCA_030655355.1 Sphingopyxis sp. | reverse complement strand
GCTCGGCGACCTGCGCGCGCGCGAAATAGATATCGGTCGCGTCGGTAAAGACTGCGGTGACTTGCGCAAAGCCGTTGCGGCTCAGCGAACGCGTGCTTTCAAGGCCTGGGATGCCCGCAAGCGCGGTTTCGATCGGAAAGGCGACCTGCCTTTCGACCTGCTCGGGCGACAGCGCGGGGGCGCGGGCGCTGATCTGCACCTGATTATTGGTGATGTCGGGGACGGCGTCGATCGGCAGGCGGGTTAGCGCCCACGCGCCGATCAAGGTCGCGATGGCGGTGACGAACAGAACGAACCAGCGCCGCGCGACGGCGAAATTGACGATGGAGGCGATCATGTCAGTGCCCCCCATGCTCGGCTTCACCCTTTGCGAGTTCCGCCTTCAGAGTGAAACTGCCCTCGCCCGCGAGTTGCTCGCGGCCCGACAGACCGCTGACGGTGGCAACACCGTTGCCGCGCGAATTGACCGTGACAGGCACGGCACGGAAGCCGTCTTTGGTCCGCACAAACACATTCGTCCGGCCCTCGACCGTCTGGACCGCACCGTCGGGAACGCTCACCGCTCCCGTCGATGCGCCGACCTGTACGGTCGCCGTCACGGACTCGCCGGGACGCCATAGGCCAGCCCCATTATCAAGCAGGGCAACCGCAGGAACGAGACGGGTCGCCTGATCGAGGACAGGCGACACGAACTGAATGCGCGCCGTCGCGCTCCGCTCGCCCGACCGGACCTGGATTGGCATCCCGACGGCAATCCGTCCGGCGTCGGAGGGGGTCAGCGACAGATTGATCGCGACGCGGCCGAGGTTCGCGACGCGGAACAATTCCGCATCGGGCGCAACGGTCTGCCCCAGCACGACGCTGCGCGCTGTGATCCGCCCTCCGATCGTCGCGACGACGCCGATGCGGTTGAGCGAGCCGCCACCCACACCCGCCGCTGCAAGCTGCTGCTGGGCGAGACGCAGCGCGATATTCGCTTCGGTCATCGCAGTGCGCGCTGCGATCAGGTCGCGTTCGGGCGACACTTTGAGCGCGAACAGCCGCTCCTCACGCGACAGGTTCGAGCGCGCGAGCGCGGCGCGCGCCTGCGCCGCCTCGACCTCGGCCCGCAGCGCAGCCGCATCGCGGCTTTCGATCATAGCAACCACGTCGCCGCGCCCGACGCTTTCGCCCAGATTGCGGTTAAGCGCGACGATGCGTCCCCCGATCGCCGCCGAGACGATCTGAGTCGCCTGCGGGTCGCTTTCGATCGTCGCAGGCAGGCTGAGCACGCCCGTGCCGCCCTCAGTCGGCCGAACGAGGAGGATTCCCGCCGCCGTGATCTGCTGCGCCGTCAGGTGAATTTCGCCCTCGGGCTTCTCTGCTTCCGCTTTCTCGGCCGGTTCGGCGGCTTGATTGCCGCAGCCGGCGAGGACCAGCATCAGAGCGAGCGGCAGCGCCGCCCGATATTTCGATATCGTCGTCATTGGGCACCCCCTTCGGTGGGCAATTTCGTGGTCAGCCGCTCGAGGCGCGCGGCGGCATCATGATAAGCGGCGCGCGCATCGATTGCGGCGCGGCGCGTGTCGAGCAACGTGCGTTCGGCATCGAGCAGCACCATCTGGTCGAACTTGCCCTCGGCATAACCTATTCGCGCGATACGCGCGGCTTCGGTCGCAGCGGTCAGCGCAGGTTCGGAAGCGCGCACCGTCGTCGCGGCCCGGTCGCGGTCGGCTTCGGCAGCGGCAATCGCCCGTTCAGCCTCGAACAGTGCAATACGCCGCTGCGCTTCCGCCCGATCCCGTTCGCGAGCGGCCTGTGCCACCGCCGACTTGCCGCCATTGAACAGCGGCAAAGGCACCGAGACCCCGAACACCATCGCCTGATCATTGCTCGCCTCAAGCCGCCGGGTTCCGGCCGTCAGCGTGACATCTGGCGCGCGTTGGCTGCGCGCCAGCCGCAACTCGGCCTCGGCTGAAGCGGTGTCGGCCGCGGCGGCGGCCAGCGCGAGCGTACCACGGGCATCGGCGGGCACCGCCGGCCCCTGCTCCCGACCGGCGGCCAGGTCGAACCAGTGCTGATCGAGCGCCGAACCGGCACCATCACCGGCATATTGCGCAAGCATCGCACGCGATGCAGTGGCCGTCCGACGCGCGGTTTCGGCTTCGGTTGTCGCCCTGATCTGCTCCAGCGCGGCGCGCTGCTCGTCGATCGGCGAATTGGCGCCCACCATCACGCGGTCGCGCGCGATCCGCAGATTCTCACTCGTCACCGCGACCTGCGCTTCCGCGACAATGGCACGGCGCTCCGAAGCGATCGCCGCGACATAAGCTGCCGTCACCGCCGTTCTGCGGTCGGCTTCGGCGGCAGCAAGGTCGATCCATGCGCGCCGTTCGCTTGCCTCGGCGACGGCGATACGCGCCGATCGCTTGCCGCCCAGCTCAACCGGCAACGCGAAGGCGACCGTCGTGTCCGAGCCGTCAAACCCGCGATACGGACCTGTTCCGAGCGCATTTTCGGTTTCAACGCTGATTGAGGGATTGGGACGAAGCCCGGCAACGCGACGCCCCGCCTGCGCGGACAGGACGCCCGCCTCAGCAGCCTGCGTCAACGGCGTGGTCACGCCAGCGTTCGCGAGTGCTTCGTCAAGAGTTAGCACGTCGTCGCCCGCGGACGGAGACATGGGTTGCGCCTGCGCCGACAAGGCACAGAGCGGCGCGGCCAGCATGGCCGCCAATAGTGATTTCACTGGAAATTATCCTGCACAAGCCAAAATCAGCCGCCAGAAAACAGGCGGCGCGGGCTAGTTCAGGCGATCGGCGGTCGCATGTTTGCGTCGGGAATCAGCTGCGGCACAAAATCGGCACCGGCCGCAAAATTCACGCCATGAAGCGGCAGACGGACCGGTGCGTCATGGGCGCCGACCGCGCCGATCTGGTGATGGCCGTGGCAGCCGCCATGATTGTGCAGCCCCATCTTGTCGGGATCGTTGGCGGGCTCTCCCTGTGTATGCCCCGCGTCTTCAGCGCAGACGTCTGTCGTGGCCCAGACGGGCGCTTCGGCAGCATGCACGATGCTTCCGAATCCAATGGACAGGGAAACCAGCATGCCAATCAGGAAGCGCATCAGCGTTCGCATGGCGCGCATATAAAGATGGGCCGCCAGAATGTCACGCCTCGCCCGTGTCTTCGATCGTGAAGCGGCTGTTCGACAGCTGCAATTCGTCGCCGCAATGGCTGCATGCGACAACCATATGAAGATCATGCCCGCACGGGCGATGCGTTAGCAGCAACGGCGGACCGCGCTCGTCGGAAAACCAGCGGTCGCCCCATTGCAGCAGCGCGAGCAGCACAGGGTAGAGATCGCGGCCTTTTCCGGTCAGACGATATTCGAAGCGGTCGGCGTGCGTCGAATAGGGTATCGTCTTCAATATCCCCTGTCGCACCAACCGTTCGAGACGGCCGGTCAGGATATTCGTCGCCATCAGCGTGTCACGCTGGATGTCGTCAAAGCGATTGATGTGCGTGAACATCGCACGGACGACGAGCGTCGCCCAGCGATCCCCGAACAATTCGATCATCGTATCGACCAGCGGCCGCCCGCCAGGTCGCCGCGCGCCGACATCGCCGTTGAAGCGGCGGCGCTCATAATGCGGGACGACTTGCGCCAGCCCCGGCCCTTCGCGCCAGTCGACGTCGCGCGGATCGATTTCGGCGTGGCAATGCTGACATGCGGGCACCGGTTCGGTCGCATGACCACAGGTTGCGTGATGGAGCTGCACGCGAAAATCGCGGCTATCGGCTTCCCAGCGATGCTGCCAGCGCAGCATCATCAGCGCGTTGGGGAATTGGTCGCGGCCCTTTTGGGTCAGCACATAATGAAAGCCGCGGCCTGCCTTCTTGGGGACTTTGGCAAGGCAATCTTCTTCGACGAGCTTCTTGAGCCGCCCGTTGACGACCGATCGCGCGAGGCCGGTGCGCGCGACAAATTCATCGAAACTATGGGTGCCGAGAAACGCCTGTTCGATCAGCAGCAGGACCGGCACGTCGCCGACAACATCGAGCGCCCGCCAGATTGAGCAGGCCCTGATCGTGCGGTCATGTTTCAATTCAGCCGTCCCATCTTCTCCCTGCCCCTAAACGAAGCCCGGGCGACCGACAAGGCTGGCACCTGCGACAGGAGAGCGGCGGCGAGCCGCCCTCCCTGTGCATCAGAAACGCCCGGTCAGTTGCACGGCAATCGTGCGCGGCCGGTCGATAATGCCATTATAGGCGTTGCCGGCATTACGCGTGATCGTCGTCGCCAGCGGCATCGAGCTGGCGGTCTGCAGGATGCGCTGATTGGTCAGGTTGCGGCCGATCAGCGCCACTTCCCAGCGATCGTCGACCTGCGCCAGCGCAAGCCGCGCGCCGAGCTTCACATATCCATCCTGATGCGTGCGCGGATCGAGGTTCGCAGACGCGATGTACGACGAGGAGAAGTCGGCGTTCACGTTGAACGCCACCTTCATGCTGGAGGTGATCGGCGTCGTATAATCGACATTCAAATTTCCCGACCATTCGGGGCTCAGCGCGTTACGCTTACCCGAATAATCGCAGAAGCCGTTTGCGCCGGGCGTTTGCAGATAATAGCATTGGCCGTCGGTAAAGTTGGTGAATTTGAAGTCGAGATAGGCGATCGCGCCGCTGATCGTCAGCCCGTCGGCGATGGCGGCACGGAAGTCGGCCTCGACCCCCTGCGTCGTTGCGGCGGCGGCGTTGCGAACATTGAAATTCAGCGTGCCATCGAAGATGTTGACCTGAAGATCCTTATATTTCGTCCGGTAGAGCGACAGGTTGAACGCGACGTTGCGGCCCTTGTATTTCAGCCCCGCCTCGAAATTGTCGGCGCTTTCATCCTCGAATTCGAACGCCCCCGGCTTTGCCACGGTCGTCGATCCGGGCAGCGAGTTCGAA
>JAURVS010000070.1 GCA_030655355.1 Sphingopyxis sp. | reverse complement strand
ACCGAAGCGCTTAAGCCATCTATGTCCGGGCCGGCGTCGATGCGGCGCGCTATCGCGACGAACTGCCGCCCGTGTTTGCAGGACGCCCGCTGGCGCTCCGCGCGTTCGACGACGCCGGGATGCTGCAAACCGCGCGGCTTGCCGGACCGGGCGAGGTCGATGCCGCGATCCGCGACCTGTTCGCCGACGAGGCCATAGCCTATATCGATGCCCATAATGCCGCGCATGGCTGTTTCGCCGCGCGGATCGAGAGGGATGCAGCCAAAGGACCGATGGCATGAGCAGCGACCTGATGGACGACGATGCGCGCTGGGCCGCCGTGCTCCGCCGCGACCGCGCGCTCGACGGGCGATTCGTGACGGGGGTGCTGACGACGGGCATCTATTGCCGACCGAGCTGCGCCGCGCGGCATCCGCACCGCGACAATGTCCGCTTCTTCGCCGATGGCGCGGCTGCGCGCGAAACCGGGCTGCGCGCGTGCAAACGATGCCGGCCCGACGATGTCGCGCGCGACGAGGGCGCGGTGCTTGCCGCGATTCAGGCGATCAAGACGAGCGAGGAGCCGCTCGCGCTCGCCGATCTTGCGGCACGCACTGGCTATTCGCCGACGCATTTTCAGCGCGTCTTCACGCGCCACACCGGGCTATCGCCCGCCGCGTATGCTCGCGCGCTGCGCGAGGAGCGTGCGCGGCAGGCGCTGAGCGGGGGCAAAAGAGTCACCGATGCGATTTATGACGCGGGTTTTTCGGGGCCGTCGCGCTTCTATGAGACGATGGAAGGACGCATGGGCATGACGGCGTCGGCGTGGGTGAATGGCGGCAAGGGCGCGACGATCCATTGGGCGGTCGTGCCAACCAGCCTTGGCGACATGCTTGTCGCAGCAACCGCAAAAGGCGTCTGCCGCCTCTCCTTCGCCGAAGGTCGCGAGGCGCTCGAAGACCGCTTCCCTGCGGCGGAACTTATCGAGGGCGGCGACGAGTTTGCGGCGCTGCTCCAACATGTGGTCGCAGCGGTCGAGGCGCCGGTGAACGGCTTCGACCATATTCCGATCGACGTGAAGGGGACCGCCTTTCAGGAAGCCGTGTGGCGCGAGCTTCGCAAGATTCCGGCGGGCGAGACGCGCAGCTATGCCGATATCGCCGCCGCGGTGGGCAAGCCCAAGGCCGTGCGCGCGGCGGGGAGCGCGAAGGGCGCGAACAATGTCGCAGTGCTGATCCCGTGCCACCGCGTCGTGCGCAGCGACGGAACGCTCGGCGGCTATGCCTATGGCCTGCCGATCAAGGAAGAATTGCTCAAGAGGGAGTGTTTTTGATGGTCGACAAGATTGCTGAATTTCGCGCGCTTCACGTTCCCGGCGATCCGCTGATCCTGATCAACATCTGGGACGCGGGGAGCGCCAGGGCGGTCGCTGCGGCGGGCGCGAAGGCGATCGCGACGGGCAGCTTCGGCGTCGCGGGCGCGCAGGGCCGCGCCGATGGCGAGGATTTCCCGCTGGAGGATGTGTTCGAAAATCTGGCACGTATCCTGTTGGTCACCGACCTTCCGGTCACGATCGATATGGAATCGGGCTATGGCGCCGACGCGGCGGCGGTTGGCATCTCG
>JAURVS010000175.1 GCA_030655355.1 Sphingopyxis sp. | reverse complement strand
ACGACGAGCTTTTGCCCGTGGAAGGGCAGTGCAAGCTATCATCATGTCACTGTCGACGGGCAGATGAATCCAGACGCCGCCTGGTATTATGCTGAGCCCAAGGATGCAGCCGCCGAAATCCGCGATCGCATCGCCTTCTGGAAAGGCGTTGAGGTCGGCTGACCGCGCGCCTATGTCCGTGCCTCTCCAAATCCTCGTCGATGCCGACGCCTGTCCGGTCAAGGACGAAATCTATCGCGTTGCGTGGCGGCATGAAGTCGAGGTGAAGGTCGTGAGCAATAGCCGGTTGCGTGTGCCCGAGCATCCGCTGATCGAGCGGATTGTCGTATCGGACGGGTTCGACGCCGCCGACGACTGGATCGCCGAGGCGGCAAATGCACGCAGCATCGTCATCACCGCCGACATTTTGCTTGCCGACCGTGCGCTGAAAGCCGGGGCGACGGTTCTCGGGCCGAATGGAAAGCCGTTCACCATGGCGTCGATCGGTCCCGCGATCGCGACGCGCGCGATCATGGCCGATCTGCGCGCCGGGGGCGATCAGATCGGCGGGCCGCCGCCCTTTTCAAAAGCCGACCGATCGCAATTTTTGCAAGCACTCGACCGCGCGCTGGTGCGGATGAAGCGCGGATAGCGCCTGTTTTTTCGGTTATTGCGATGTTTTTTCGGGCGAGTGATCAGGATCACCGCAAGGCAGAATCGCGCGCGCCATAAGCGGCGTACCGGGACGACTTGAGCTCGGCTCGATCTTGCTTTCCGACCCGGCCACCACGCCGGTCCGAAACCAGCCCTCTCGCCTTCGCGACCCAAGGCGGGAGGGCTGACGTTCTGGAACGCGGTGCGCCTAATTGCCCGCGCGGCGGTGCATGAAAAAGGCGAGCAGCAGCACAGCTGAGATCACCCCGACCATCATGCCGGCGGTCGTCGTGACCATCGTGATCGACCCCGCGGGATCGTTCGAATTCCACGCCCCGCTTCGAGTCCGTTCGATCATCCACCAAGCGCCAATGATGACGATCAAGTCGAGTATGATCAGCCCGACCAGCGCGCGCGTCGATTTTTTCATTAAAATGTCCCCTCCCGCATCCCTCGGCCGTCGTTGCTGGCGGGGATTGCCGGGGCGATGTTAGCTTGGGGTTCACCCAAATTCTACAGGGGCGTCATCCCCGGTTGATCGCGAGGTTGACCGGCGCAATATCGAAGGGCAGCATCGGGCGATGGCGCGCCAATATACGAGCTTTGCCGAATTCTGGCCCTTTTACCTGCGCGAGCATAGCAAGGCATCGACGCGCGCGCTGCACTATGTCGGCACGAGCCTCGTCGTGCTGATCGCGATTGGCGCGGTGCTGAGCGGTCGCTGGGGATGGCTGATCGCATTACCGCTTGCGGGCTATTTCTTTGCGTGGGTCGCGCATTTCGGGGTCGAGAAGAACCGCCCGGCGACTTTCACCTATCCGCTGTGGAGCCTCGCCGCCGATTTCAGAATGTGGGCGCTGTGGCTGACCGGGCGGCTGGGGCCCGAGCTCGACCGGGCGGGCGTCGTGCGCGGTTCGCGTTGAGCGCCTGCCGCTTTCGGGTCGCGGATTATCTTGCGGGCGCAGGGCTTTGCGCGCATCGTCATCGCAGGTCGCGCCACAGGATGGGAGAATCTTATGCATAAGGGTGCGATAGTTGCCGGGCTGGGCGCTTTGCTGCTTGCCGGGTGCGGCGGCGGGGCCAAGGATGGCGCGGCAGCTGACGGCGAAACCAAGCAAGCGGCGGCGAGCGGCTGGGATGCGAGTGATGCGTGCGCGCTGCTCGACAAGGCGGCGGTAGGCGCGGCGCTGAGCGATAATGTGACCGAAACGAGCCTTGCCTTTGTCAATAAGGCCGAAGGCGCCAATGCCGCGACCTCCGAATGCACCTATCGCCTCGCGAGCGGCAGCACGGCGACGCTGATGGCACGGCTGTCGCCGATCGGCGACAATAGCGACGCCGCGATCAAGCAGACGCGCGAGACGACCGAAAAGACGATGGCGGCCTTCTCCGACAAGAAGATCGAGGATGTTGCGGGGCTGGGCAAGGCGGCCTTCTTCGTTCCCGGGATCAATCAGATGAACGTCTTTCTCGACGATAGCCGCTTCGTCATTCTGACCGTCGGCAGCGCGCCGGCGGCGACGGCGAGGGATGTCGCAGCGGGGCTGGTCGGGAAGATCAAGACATAGGATGGCACCTCGCTCTGCGGTAAAAATCGATCAGAGCGATCTGAATATCCGGTTGGCTATTATTGCGAATCATTCTTAACTTGGTGCGTCGACCCTCCGGAGATGCGCCATGCCCACCGACCTGATCAAGACGTTCACCTATCTGACGATCCACCTGACTATTGGATTTAGCGTCGCTTATGCGATGACCGGTTCGGTCGCGCTTGCAGGCGGGATCGCGATCGTCGAACCCTGTATCAATGCTGTCGCATTTTTCTTCCATGAAAAGGCATGGAAGCGGGTGAGCGCGAAGCCTAAGCTGATGCCCGCTTAGGGTGCGAGTCCCGGCGTTCGTTCCCATTATTGTCGCCTCGATCAAAGGAGATTTTGCATGACCGTCAATCGCGCATCCGCCCGTTACGAAGGCTTCGGCAAGGAAGGCAAAGGGTCGATCACGACCAAGTCAGGGGTGCTCGACAAGCAGCCCTATGGTTTCGGAACGCGCTTCGAGGGACTGCCGGGAACGAACCCCGAGGAGTTGATCGCGGCGGCGCATGCGGCGTGCTTCACCATGGCGCTGTCGTTCGGCCTCGCGCGCGCGGGCTATTCGGGCGATACGCTGGAGACGAGCGCGGCGGTGACGCTTGACCCGATCGAAGGCGGTTTCGAAATCAGCAAGTCGGCGCTGACCTTAACCGGCAAGGTGCCGGGGATCAGCGCCGAGGAATTTGCGAAGATCGCCGAAGAGGCCGAGAAAAACTGCCCGGTCTCGAAGCTGCTCGATTGCGAGATCACGCTCGAGCATCATCTCGAGAGCTAAGCTGCGCGGAGCAAAGGCGCGGGCAGGTCGTCGGCCATGAAGTCGAAGCAGGCCTGCGCCGGGGACGCGAGCGTCCAGCGTTGCAGGACCCGGTGGCGGCGATGGCCGACATGGCTTTCGATGAGCACGAGGTCGCGCGGGGCCCAGGTCCATGCGATCGGGACGGGGGCGAACCCTTCAGTCTGGCCATAGCCGAGCGTGATGTGCGGACGGAGGCCGGCTTTGCGGTGCATCGGATCGATGCCCTGCGCGGCGAGGCGCGCGACGATCGCGTTGTAGGCATGACGGATTCCGCCGACGCGGCCGACGGTGACGAGTTCGGCGCCGCCACCATCGCGTGAAACGATGCGGCCGAAGGGAATCGGACTTGCTGCGGGGAGGCCTGCGTCCAACGCCTTGGCGACCTGAGCGCGCAGAAAGGGTTGCGGCTCATCGGTTTCGGCGATCGTGCAAAGCGTCAGATGATAAAGCTGCGGCTTCATCCCCGCGAACAGGTCGCCTGACACTGGCGGCAATTGCCGCGCCAGCCAGCCGGCGCGATCGGCAGCAACCTGAAACCCCAGAAAATAGCGAAACATCGGGTCCATCACTCATCCTCCGAATCGGATCGATGTTCACATTATGTTCTTATCTGGCGCGCGTGTCGAATCGTCAGATGCCGCTTTGCAAATCGGTACCGGAACGCGGTGCGCGGGGTTGCCATCGAGCGTCGCGCGCTGCGGTTTTTGCGCCGCGCTGCGCCAAGCAAGTTCGGGCCACCAGTGCGTTGCCGGCGGAGCGGTCGCGGGGTCGATGCTTTCGCCCGGCCGCGGGGTCGCCACTCGGACCCCGGCGCAGCGCGCGGCGGCGAGGATGCGTTCGGGCGGTTCGGTCCATGCATGCGGCGCGAGGTTGAATAACGCCCAGTGGATCGGGATCAGCGTCTTGCCGCCGACCAGCCGGTGCGCTTCGACCGCGAGTTCGGGGCCCAGATGATTGTCGGGCCAGGCGGGATCATATTGCCCTGTGTCGAGCAATGTCGCGTCAAACGGCCCGAGCCGCCGACCAATCTCGGCAAACTCGGGCAGGAAACCCGTGTCGCCCGAATACCAGACGCGGTGCTGCGGACCGACGAGCGCATAGCCGGCCCAGAAGGTCTGGTTGCTCTGGCTGCCGAGGCGGCCCGAGGCATGGCGCGCCGGGGTCGCGACGATGGTGAGGTCGCCGATCGTCTTTTCGCCCCACCAGTCGAGCTCGACGATATTCTTTGCGTCGACGCCCCAATAAGCGAGATGCGATCCGATCCCGAGCGGGACGATGAATATCGTGCCGCGCCGGTCGAGCGCCCGGATCGTATCGCGGTCGAGATGATCATAATGATCATGCGAGACGACCACGGCATCAATGGGCGGCAGGTCGGCGATGGCAATGGGCGGTGCGTACCAGCGATCAGGGCCGAGCCAGCCGATCGGCGACGCGCGCGTTCCCCACATCGGATCGACGAGAATGCGCTTCCCGTCGATCTCGACGAGCGTCGAACTGTGGCCGAACCATGTGATGCGCAGCCCGCTGGCGGGCAGGTGCGCCAATGTCGCCGGATTTGTGCGCTGGACGGGCACGGTGGCATGGCCCTCGGGCCGGGTCGTCGCGGATCCCGTCAGCAGGTCGCGATAAGCGGCCTGTCGGTCGATCCAGCCGCTCCGGTCGTTGGCGAAGGCACCGCCCCGCCAATGCGCCGAACGTTCGAGCCGCGCCAGTCGCTCACCATTTGGCGCCTGACCAAAGGCGTTCCACCCGCTTGCCGCGAGGACGAGCCCCAAGAATATCAGAAGGGCGAGCGAAATCCCGATCGCACGGATTATGTAGCGGATCGCGCCGCGCGGGCGCTTCATGAATTGGCCGCGCCGTTCAGCGCGATCGATAGCAGGATAGGCACGCGGCGGTCCTCCCCATTGATGCGCCCCGCATTCCGCCCGTTATTGCGCGGCGCGGCAGTCCTTGAGCCAGATGACATGCTTATATTCGTCGAAGTCTTCAACCGTGCCTGTCAGTTTGATGCTTTTCCCGGGTTTGAGCTGAAGCGAAAAAGCGGCCTGACCCGGCGCCATATAACTGACGATGTCGGTCTTGAACGGGGCCTGGTTCGGCAGGCGAATTGCCTGTTCATAGGGCTCGGGGATCTTGTAGCCGACGCGGAAATCCTTGCCGTCCTTGGTGACATAATCGACGAGGCCGTCGATCGTGAACTGCTTGCCCTTGTAGCGGGTCAAAATTCCCGCAGCGTTGCGCTCGGTGTCCTTTGACACCTGCTGTGAGAAGGAGAGCGAGTTCATTTTGACGGGCGCAGCGGCGACCGTCGTTGCGGTGGCGCCTTTCTTTGCCGCTGCGGCGCCCGCCTTGCCGCCCTTGATCTGGTTCAGCATGCCGCACAATTCGGCCATGGCAGCGTCGGCCTTGGCCGCCTGCCCGGCGCGCAGCTTGGCCTCCATGACGATGGTGCCGATGCCGCCCGTCTGCGTCGCGCTGATTTGGATCGGAAATGCGCGCACGGTCCCGGTCATCGGCTGTTCGATCAGCATTGATCCATATTCGGCTTCATCAGCCATGATGTCATAGCCTTTCGCGGCGACCAACCCGCGCAGCTGTCCGATTGCGACCGCAGGCGGAAGGTCGGCGACAGTGACGGCGGCAGTAAAGCGCAGCCCGGTGATCGCGTTGCCCTTTTTGACGAACGCCTCTTCGCAAGTCGCGGCATTGGCGGTGCCCGCGGTGAGGAGGATCGCGGCGGGTGCGAGGGCGGCGGCGAGGCGAGAATAAGTCGTGGTGCGCATGGGGGCTCCTGTCATATTTATGTTATGCGACTTATGTTGTGTGACGCGTCTGCCGCAGAGCGTGGCTGCCCGCAATGGCTAAGTTCCCAATATGATAGTGGTTTGCGCGGCTCGCCGTTCTGAAAATCGGTGCTTGATCTCAACCATGGTTGAGCTTTCATAAGGCGTGCACCGATGATTTGTGAACGGAGCCTTTGTCCATGTTGCACGACCCCGCTTCCACGCCTTCCGATCCTGCCGAAGCCAATACCGACGCGCCCGCTCCGGCATTCCTGCCGCGCTATCTGGCGCGGATCGGCTATGCCGGACCGATCGCGCCGACGCTTGAGGTGCTCGCTGCGCTGCAAGCGGCGCATATCGCGACGATCCCGTTCGAGGCGATTGACGCACTGACCGGCGCGGGAGTCGATATCGGCGTCGCTGCGGTCGACGCCAAGCTGATCGGGCGGCGGCGCGGCGGTTATTGCTTCGAACAGAATAGCCTGTTCCTTCGCGCGTTGCGTGCAATCGGGTTCGAAGCCGAAGGGCTGCTTGGCCGGGTGCGCTGGATGCTGCCCGACGACGCGCCCGACACGCCGCGCACGCATATGGTGGTGCGGGTGACGATCGACGGGCGGCCGTGGCTGGCTGACGTGGGCTTTGGCGCGGCAGTGCCGCCGCAGCCGCTGGCGATGGACAGTGAGGACGCGCAGCCGACGCGGCATGAAAGCTATCGTATCGTGCGGCATGCTGACGCGTGGCAGGTCGCGGCGTTGATCGAGAGCGAGTGGCGGACGCTGTATCGGCTCGATCCCGTGTCGCCGCCACCGATCGATTATGAGCTCGGCAATTGGTATACGTCGGCGCACCCGGATTCGCATTTCCGGCACCAACTGATTGCGGCGCGGACGACCGCCGAAGCGCGCTATGGGCTGCGCGACAACCGGCTGACGACGCGGCTGACTGACGGGCGCATCGACCGGCGTTATCTGACCGCTGACGAAATCGAACGCACGCTGTCGGAGATTTTCCTGTTGCCGGTGCGGCCGCATTGGCGCGCGGCGATCGATCGCGCGGCGACGGCGGAGATTGCGGGCTAGCTTGACTCGGTGTGCACGGCGCGTTTTGTTGGCCGCGAGAGGAGCCGATTCCATGGCCGACAAGACGCCCGTTCTGCTGTCGGGCGGCAATCCGCAGATCGCCAAAGCCTTTGGCGACGCGCCGGTGCAGGCGTATATCGCCGCGATGCCGGGGTGGAAGTCGGGCGTGTGGCGGCGGCTCGACGCGTTGATCGAGCGCGAAGTTCCCGGGGTCGCGAAGGCGGTCAAATGGAACTCGCCCTTTTATGGCGCGCCGGGGCAGGGCGCCGAGGGCTCGCACTGGTTCCTCAGTATCCATTGCTTCGACAAATATATCAAAGTCGCTTTCTTTCGCGGCCAGTCGCTGAACCCGGTGCCGCCGGTCGCGTCGAAGAGCGGCGACACGCGCTATTTCCATATTCACGAAGATGCGCCGGTCGATGAGGCGCTGTTTGCCGACTGGGTACGCCAGGCGGCGGCGCTGCCCGGCGAGACAATGTGACGGAGGCGAGGATATGACTGCGGAATTGATCGATGCGAAGATCAAGGGGCTGGGCGACTGGCGCGGCGCGGCGCTGGCGAAGCTGCGTGCGCTGATCCACGCCGCCGACCCCGAGGTCGAAGAAGTGGTGAAGTGGCAGAAGCCGACCAATCCCGCGGGCGTCCCGGTGTGGGAGCATGCGGGCATCCTCTGCACCGGCGAGACTTACAAGGACAAGGTCAAGCTGACCTTTGCCAAGGGTGCCGCGCTTGCCGATCCCAAGACGCTGTTCAATTCGAGCCTCGACGGCAATGCGCGGCGCGCGATCGACCTGTTCGAGGGCGACGATATCGACGAGGCGGCGTTCAAGGCGCTGATCCGCGCCGCGGTCGAGGCCAATCTGGAAAAGCCGGCGCGGCCCAAGAAGGGCTGAGCCTGCGCGCTCCTACTTCGCGGGCTCGCGCGGTTTCATGTGCCACATCGCATTCACGATGATCCAGCGTTCGCCATATTTGCCCATGTGGAAATAATCGACGAACCATGGCGTTTCGACGCGGACCGCCGCAGCATTGCCCGCGACGTCGAGGATCGTGCACGACCGGTTCCACTCTGCGCGCGGCGTCTTGAGCGCGCCGCGCTTGGTGAGGTCGACGAGTTCCTCGCGGCTCATGCGTTGCAGCCCGAGCCGCTCGTCGGGGGTGTCGCCGGTCACGCGGCGCTTGGCGAGGTCGGGGTGGAGCGCGCGCTTGACGCGTTCGGGATCGCCCTCGAGCTGGCCGTCGACATAGTCGAAGCAGGTCGCCTCGATCGCGGCGAGGTCGGCGGGTGCGGACGGCGCCGGAGTCACGGCGGCGGCGAGAGTGAGCAGGGTCGTCAGCATCGGAGCTCCGGGATGTGCAGTTGGACGGTCATTGCCAGATGACCGATGCCATGCGCTACATTTGTAGCGCTTGCTTAGCAAGCCGCTAGTCGATGATCGGAGCCCCCTCGGCGTGCAGCCTGGCGACATTGTCTTTCATCGCCTGCAGTATTTCCGGCGGATGCGGAGTCCAGCTGTCGACTTCGCCGACGATGCGCAGCGGCGACTGCGAACGATAGCTGCGCGTCGGATTGCCGGGGAATTTCTTGTCGGTGAGATTGGGGTCGTCGAACCAGTCGCCGGTTGGCTCGACGATATAGATGCGCTCGCGGCCTTCGCCGGCGGCGAGTTCACAACCCCAGATCGCCGATTCCAGCGCGGCGGAGAAATAGATCCACGACATCGGCGCCGCCTGAAAATTGCTGCCCCAGCCGACGGCCAGCAGGTCGCCGCTTTGAAGGTCGGCGCGCGTGCCGTGATAAAAGGTCGCG
>JAURVS010000055.1 GCA_030655355.1 Sphingopyxis sp. | reverse complement strand
GCCCCATCTCAAAGCGTCTGGTTTTCCAACGCAAAAAACGGACCACGATGCGCACAGGGCGCTTCGCCGTCCGGTCAGGCTGTCGGAATGGACGCGCAACTAAGGTGAGTCGGGCCGATTGTCAAGCGAAGTGCGGTGATTTGGCTCCGGGGATCGGCGGTCAGGATGCAGATGTAAGAGCGACGGCGCGATCGTGCAAGCGGTCGACGACGCCGCGGTGGATTCCGGGGGCGCAGGCGATCACTCCGAAGGCTTGCGCGCGCGGCGTGTTGAAGCGCAGCGGCTCGCCAAATGCGTCAGTCACGGTCGCTCCAGCTTCGGTCGCGATCAGCGCAGCGGCGGCGACATCCCATTCGAAACCCCAGCGCAGCGTTGCGACTAGATCGGCGCGATCGTCGGCGACGAGCGCCATGCGCAGCGCGATGCTGTTCGGTTTGGTGACGATGACGAGGTCGCGGTCGATCTTGGGCAGGCTGTCGGCGGGAACGCGCGAGCCGTTGAAGATCATTCGCCGACTGGCGCGGAGCGTCTCGCCGTTGAGCAGCGCGCCTTGTCCCTTTTGCGCGACCCACAATTCGTCGAGCGCGGGGGCATAGAGCACGCCGAGTTCGGGAGTGCCGTCGATCACGAGCGCGACCGAAACGCACCAGCCGGGCCGGCCGCGGATGAAGTCGCGCGTGCCGTCGATCGGGTCGACGCACCACATCGCGCGGCACGACAGGCGTTCGGGGCTGTCGGCGGTCTCTTCGGAAAGCCACCCGGCTTCGGGCACCATTGCGCCAAGGACGGCTTTCAGTCGCGCGTCGACTGCGAGATCAACGTCACTGACCGGATTGTCGTGCGACTTGTTCCAGACGTTGACCTTTTGTCCTTCGCCACGCCAGCGCGCCATTGCCATGTCGCCGACCTCGCGGGTCGCAGCGATCACGGCTTCGAGGTTGCGGCCGGGCATTATCGGGTCAACTGCTCGCGACGGTCATGCCGTCGATACGCAGCGTAGGGGCGTTGATGCCGTGGCGAAATTCGAGATCGTCGGCAGCGACCAGCGCGGCGAACATGTCGATCAGATTTCCTGCGATCGTGAATTCGGCGATCGGCGCGGCCATCGCGCCGTCGCGTATCAGAAAGCCTGACGCGCCGCGGCTATAGTCGCCGGTGACGGGGTTGACGCCATGGCCGATCAACTCAGTGATGTAGATGCCTTCGGACACGCCATCCATTAGCGCCGCGGGGCTGAGGCTGCCCGCGGCGAGATGGAGATTGCTTGCGCCCACGCCCGAAGCGCCGCCGCCGCGGCTCGCATGGCCGGTGGGGGTCAGGCCAAGCTGTTTCGCCGACGCGGTGTCGAGGAGCCAGCCGGTGATCTTGCCCCCTGCCACAAGGTCGCGCGCTGCGGTGGGCAGGCCTTCTCCGTCAAAGGCACGGCTGCGCAGTCCGCGGGCGCGATGCGGCTCGTCACGAATGACGATGCTGCTGTCGAACAATATATCGTCTTCCTTGCCGAGCAGAAAGCTGGTGCCGCGCGCGATGGCAGGCCCGGCAATCGCCCCGAGCAAATGACCCACGATGCCGCTGCTGACGCGCGGATCGAGGAAGACGGGAATTTTGCCCGTCGGCGCTTTGCCGGGATTGAGGCGCGCGACGGCGCGCGTCCCGGCGCGAGCGCCGATGTCCTGCGCGCTTTCGAGGTCTGAAAGATGATGCGCGCTGTGCCAGCCATAATCACGCTGCATCGCCGCGCCTTCGCCTGCGATGACGCTTGCCGACAGGCTATGGCCGCTCGACCCGTAGCCGCCGGCAAAGCCGTGGCTCGTGGCGAGCGCGAAACGCGTGCGGCTATGGCTTGCGCCACCGCCTTCGCTGTTAGTCACACCGGCGACCGCTCGTGCGGCTTCCTCGACCTCCAATGCGGCGGCGCGCAAAGCCGCCGGATCGGCTTCGCTTCCGTCGTCGAGGTCGAAATCGGGGGCTATTCCCTTGAACAGCAGCTCTTCGGGCGCGAGCCCCGCATAGGGGTCTTCGGGCGCGTCGCGCGCCATTGCGACGCAGCGTTCCACCAATTTCGTCAGTTCGCCTGCGTCCATGTCGGCGGTTGACACGCTGGCGCTGCGCTGTCCGACAAAGACCCGCAGCGAAATATCCTGCCCCTCGGACCGTTCGACATCCTCGAGTGCGCCAAGGCGCATCGAGACCGAGGTCGCGGCGTTGCAATAGTAAAGCGCGTCGGCGGCGTCGGCGCCGGCTTTCGCGGCGGCGTCGCAGAGCATTTGCGCGCGATCGAGGGCTTGGGAAACACTCAGCATCGCCGCGCCCTATACGGCGCGCGGCAAAGCGTCAAACCCAGTGGCGCGAGTTTAGGGCGTGATTAGCCGGTGATCGCGGCGGCGGCGGCCATTGCGCCGCTGACCCACAGGAAGGGCAAAGTCAGCGCTGCGATCCACAAACGGCGGACGTCGCGGCGGAAGCGCGCGTGCAGGCCCCAACTTGCTAGCGCCTGTCGGCTGAGGCGATACCAGCGCCGTTCGGTGGCGCGGGCGACGGGAACCGCGAGTGCGAGAAGCATCACCAGCGCGATAACGATGAAAGCCGACGATTCCCCGGCGGCCATTGCGCTCATGACGAGCCAGATTTGAAGCGCGGCAAAAGCGAGGAGTGCAGTCGCGGCGTGCCACGTCATGCGGCGGCCCAAGCTGCGTGCCGGCGGCACACTGACTGCCGTGCGCCCCCAAAGGCGCGGTCCAAAAGTTGATGCCATGTTCAGCCCCCTTAGGCTGGCGATTCCCAGAACCGCACGATTTGCCCCAAAAATTCCCAAGTCAAGACAGCTTGCCGGTGAATCGTTAATTTTTGGGCTCCATTCACCGCGGATTCGCAACCAAATCGCGCCAAGTCGCGGTTTTGCTGCAAATTTGGCAGTATCAGCAGCGATTTAAGTAGACGATCAGGGGTGTTAAATATTTTTTGCCATTATCGCCGAAATGCCGAAATTTCAGCTCTTCGGCGGGGTCGGCAGCGGGGCCGCGTCGGCTTCGTCGGGAGCGGACGACCGCGGAGCTTGGCCGCTCGCTTGGCGTTCTAGGTCCTTGGCGGCCTTCTGGCGTTCGGCGAGTGCGCGTTCTTCGGCTACCACGGCGGCCTCGACTTCATCCGATGCAGCGTCGATCCCGGCGATGCGCTTGGCGCGCTCGTCGGCGATCATCGCCTGCCAGTCGGTCTTGTCGGCGGCCTGACGTTCGGCTTTCGCACCGGCGACGAGCTGCTGCGTACAGCCGGTGAATCCGCCCAGCCCGGTCGGTGAACAGCTGTCGGTGCCAAAGCGGCCGACGCGTTCGAGTGCGACAACGCGGTTCGCCCAGGCATTGTTACGCGGGTCAAGCGGGTCGCCACCGCGAAACATTTGCGGCACGCGATAGCGATCCTGTTCGGGCAGGCGATTACAGACGACGATTTCATCGGGGCTGCTCTGTTCGCACTTGTCCGATCCATAGACGATGACCTGATTGATCTTTTCGCCCTCGACGGTTGCCTCCTGAGCCCCGGCGGGCATGGCGGCGGCGCTAACGGCTAGGATCAGCGCGAACAGGGGGAGGCGGCGGGTCATCGGATCTTCCTTCATCTATTCCTGGTACGGCTTGGCACCGCGACCCTGCATCCGTCATGAATGGCGGGGGTCCTTATTTATCAGATACGCTTCGACAGAGCGATGGCTGCACGGCAACCGGCGCGAATGGCGAGGCTGAGGATCGGGTATCCGGGGGCGCTTTCGGCGCCTGCGGCAAGGGCAGCCTCCTTGTGCTCGAGCTCTTCGGCGCGAAAATCGGCAACCGCGGCGCTGAGTTCGGGGTCGGCTTCGCCCAATTCGTCGAGCTGGTCGCTGTAATGGCGATCGATTTCGGTCTCGACTGCGGCGGTGCATGCCATCGCCGCACGCGGTCCCATGGCAGCAGTAACTGCGCCCAGCGCAAAGCCGGCGACGTTCCAGAACGGCTGCAACGCGGTGGGGCGCACGCCGCGCTTTGCGATCATGTCGTCAAAGAATTTGCGGTGCCGCTCTTCCTGTTCGGCCATATGCGCGATTTCGCGCGCCATCGGATGACGGTCGCCCATTACTGCCAGCTGCCCCGCATAGATGCGCGTAGCGCCATATTCGCCCGCCTGGTCGACACGGATCATCGATGCGGTGCGCTTGTTCTTCATATCGCAGCTCTGGTCTTCCGGCGCAGCAAGGTCAAGACGAGCGCCGCGGCTCCGAGCGAGAACATCGCGTTGAAGCCCGCGAGCGAAACGCCGAACAACGTCCATTGCGCGGTATCGCAGCGGATGAGCGGCGCGTTCATGATCGAATCGAGCGACACGGGCCCACTGGCGCCGGTCGCGCAGGTCGTAATGCCCTCCCACAAGCCATATTCGACCCCGGCATGGAAGATGCCGATCGCCCCGCTGGTCGCAATCGCGACGGCGGCGAGCAGCGTGAGCGCGCGCATCGCTAGCTCATTGCGGCGCAGAAGCAGCGCGAGCAGCGCAAGCAGGATCGCAGCCTGATGCGGCCAGCGCTGCCAATAGCACATTTCGCAAGGGTGCAGGCCAAAGCCATATTGCGACACGAGAGCGCCGCCGTAGAGCAGCACCGGCGCCGCGAACGCCACGAAGGGAGCGGCAAACCGCGATGTCAGCATCTTTCGCAGGCCCTTAGTTGCGTGCAGACGGTTTGGCGGGCTTCACCGGCGGTTTGCCGCCCTGCGCCATACGCGGCGCGACCGGGTTGATCCGTCCGATCGTTTGCAGCGCATAATGCAACTGGAAATCCTTGATCCCCTTTGTCTTCAGCTCTTCGGCTGTCGCAGTGAACCGCGGATCGGCCTTTTCGTCCTTTTCTAGCAGGCCGTTATCGACCTTCTTTTCATTGACGAGATGGCGGCGCAGATCGCTTTCGCGGAATCTCGGCCGCGAAGCGTAATCGGGGTCGGAGATTTGCGGGACGCGGATATCGGGCTCGATGCCGCCTTCCTGCACGCTGCGGCCCGACGGCGTGTAATAACGCGCGGTGGTTAGGCGGAGCGCGGTGGTGTCGGTGAGCGGCAAGACGGTCTGGACCGATCCTTTGCCGAAGCTGCGTTCGCCCATCACGACCGCACGATGCTGGTCCTGCAAAGCGCCCGCCACGATTTCGGAAGCCGAGGCTGAACCCGAGTCGATGAGAACGACGACCGGCGCACCACCGGCCAAGTCGCCGGGTTCGGCGAAATAGCGTTCGATGTCGCCCTTTTTGCGGCCGCGCTGCGAGACGATCTCGCCGCGTTCGAGGAACAAGTCGCTGATTCCAACGGCTTCGTCGAGCAATCCGCCGGGGTTCGAGCGCAGGTCGAGGATCCACCCGCGCGGTTTCTTGCCGAGTGATTTTTCGACCGCCATCATTGCGGCCTTGAGGTCAGTTGTCGCGTCTGCCGAGAAGCTGCTGACGGTGAGCACGCCGACATCGCCGCTGACTTCCCATTTCACCGGCTTCAGGTCGATGATCTCGCGCGTCAGCGTCATTTCGATCGGCTTGTCCTGGCCTTCGCGAACGAGAGTGATGTCGAGCGTCGTACCGGGCTTGCCCCGCATTTGTTCGACCGCCTCGTCGAGCGTCAGGCCGAAGATCAGTTCCTTGTTGATGTGGGTGATATAATCGCCCGCCTTGATCCCTGCCTTTGCGGCCGGAGTGTCGGCGGTCGGTGCGATGACCTTGACCACGCCGTCTTCCATCGTCACCGACAGGCCAAGCCCGCCATATTCACCGTCGGTTTGCGTGCGCAAGTTCGAGAAACCGCGCGCGTCGAGATAGCCCGAATGCGGATCGAGGCTGGCGAGCATACCGTTGATCGCGCCTTCGAGCAGTTTCGAATCATCGACCTGTTCGACCTAGTTCGATTTCACTTCGAGATAGACGTCCATGAAACGAGAAATTTCTTCCTGCGTCTTCGAATCGACGGTCGCCATCGCGCCGGTCGCGAGCGGGACAAGTGCTAGCGTCGAGAGCGCGGCAGCACCCTGCCACAACGCAAAGCGGCGCCGGGGGGACAAAGTTGTCCGGGGCGCGGGTGTCTTGGTCGATTCGGTCATGGGCGTCTTTCAATCACGCGAGAGCAATCTCGCCTTATAATCCCCAGCGCGCCATCCTCCTACGCAAATCTGCGCGGGTCAAGCACGGCATCCCGATACGAAAGGGGAGACGAACGGCCGATTAACCGCCGCGGTCAACCGATCATTGCGACGATATCGACCGGGCGTCCGCCGCGGCGTAGTTCGACGGTGATGCGGCTGTCGCCCGAGCCTGCGCGGCCGATCGGTGCGCCGGCATCGACGGTGTCGCCGACCCCGACTGACAGCGCGATCATTCCGGTGAGCAACGAAACCCAGCCGCCGCCATGATCGATGATCACGATCTTGCCATAGCCGCGGTAATCGCCCGCAAAGCCAACGCGGCCGGGGGCGGGTGCGACAACTTGTCCGCCGGGACGCGCGGCAATCGTCACGCCGCGCGAGCGTACACCGCTCGCGTTGACTTCGCCCAACCCGGCGACGATGCGCCCGACGACAGGCAGGCGGTATGCGCCTTGCGTCAGTTCGGCCTCGGCGGCGGCTGGCGTTGCTGTGCTCGCAATATTACCCTGTGTGTTGCGCGGGCGCGGCAGCGGTCCTGCAAGCTGGACCAGTTCGGCGCGGACCGCGCCATCGGCCTCCAGCGCATCCATCAGGTCGACGATGTCGCGCGCCTTTTCGCCCAGTCCCAGCGCCCGATCGGCCTCGAGTTGCGCGCTGCTCATCAGTTCGCGCGATCGAAGTCGCCCCTCATTTTCGAGGCGGGTCAGCGCATCACGGCGATACGCGAGCTGGGCTTTGCTGGATGACAGCGCCCGCAGCGCGAGCGCCTGTTGCCGCCGCGTCGCGTCGAGCAAGGTGAGTTCGCGGCGAACGCCTGCGGTCCGCTGTTCGATCACGGGCATAGCGGCGTCGATCACCGCGCGGGCGTGGACCATATCGGTGAGTGATCCCGGCTGCGCGAGCACGCTTACGGGAGGCTGACGGCTGAGCTGCTGAAGCGCGGCGGTGAGTTCGAGCAAAGGCTGTTGTTGCTGCGCCAGTCGGGCGCGGCGCACGGCGAGACGTCGGCTGACTAGCGCGACCCGCGCTTCGCCCGCGCTGATATCGGCTTCGGCCGACTGGATGCGCGCGGCCAAGGCAGCGCTACGCTTTTTCAGCCGGTCGGCCTCGCTGCCCGCCGCCGCCGCCTGCGCTTCCAGCCGCGTACTGCGTGCCATGGCTTCGGCCGATTGCCGTTTGGCGCCGAGCAATTGTTCGCGCTCGCGCGCCGCGATCGCCTGAGGGTCGAAAATGTCGCTTTGCGCAAGAGCGAGCGCACCGCCTGCGAATAAGGCGGCAATTGCCAAGGCAGCGAATGCGCGCCTCATTGCCGGCCTTCGCGATGATAGGGGTGTCCCGCGACAATGCTGGTTGCGCGCCACAATTGTTCGGCAAGCATCGCGCGCGCCATAAGATGCGGCCATGTCGCGCGGCCAAAGGCGATGACTTTCGCCGCGCCTTCGCGTTCCTCGGGGGTGAAGCCGTCGGCGGCGCCGAGGCAGAAACGCGCCTCGCGCACACCGCCGTCGCGCCAATGTTCCAGCAATTTGGCAAATTCCAGCGACGATATTTGTTCGCCGCCCTCGTCGAGCAATATGGTCCGGCTGTTATCGGCGGCGGCAGGCATACGCCCGCCCGTGTCGGGAAGCTCCGAAATCTTCTGCGCCCAAGTCACGCGCTTCATGTAACGCTCGACCAACTCGGCCTCA
>JAURVS010000045.1 GCA_030655355.1 Sphingopyxis sp. | reverse complement strand
AGCTTGCGTTTCAGATTGTCGAGGTCGGAGGTGGCGCAATCGGCGTCGGGATGAACCTCGGGATAAGCGGCGACCGAAATATCGAACGGCGCGATCGCCTTCAGCCCCGCGACCAGTTCGATCGCATTGGCATAGCCGTCGGGGTGCGGGCGATAGGGCGCGCCACCGGGAACGTCGCCGCGCAGCGCGACGATGTGTCGGACCCCGGCATCCCAATAGGCATGCGCGACTTCGTCAATCTCGGCGCGCGATGCCTCGACGCACGTCAGATGCGCAGCGGGCGGAACGGCGCTTTCGGCGGCGATGCGCGCGACGGTCGCATGGGTGCGTTCTCGCGTCGACCCGCCCGCGCCATAAGTGACCGAGACGAAGCGCGGCCCCAGCGGTTCAAGCGTGCGGAACGTGTCCCACAGCTGCGCTTCCATCTTCTCGGTCTTCGGCGGGAAAAATTCGAAGCTGACGCCGATATCGCCTTCGAGATTGGCAAACAGCGGCGAGGCGGCGGCGCGGCGCGCCTCGGCCAACGAGTTTAAATTCGACGTCATGCCGCGAGCCTTTTGCTTTGTCCGTCACCGGTGACGGGAGGTTGATCTTCATCGCTGCGGCGGCGGCCCAGCCAAAGCTTCACTGCCAGTTCGCCACCTTCGAGCGTTTGCGTTGTTTCGAGCAGCAGCCCCGATGACGCGAACCAGCCGCGGATCTGGGCGTCCGAAAAACCGAGGCGCGCGTGCGCCGCGAGGTTGCGCAGCCCTTCATCCTCGTGCGGCGCAAAATCGACGACGAGCAAATGACCACCGCCGCGCAGCACGCGGCTCGCTTCGGCAATTACGCGATCGGGTTCATGCGCGAAGTGCAGCGCCTGGTGGATGACGATGCTGTCGATGCTGGCATCCTCGACCGGCAGGTTGAGGAAATCACCCTGCAACAGATCGACGGGAACAGCTTGACCTTCGAGCTTGGCGCGCGCGATGCGCAGCATTTCAGGGCTGCGATCCAGCGCAGTGATGCGCCGCGCGGT
>JAURVS010000044.1 GCA_030655355.1 Sphingopyxis sp. | reverse complement strand
TGGGGATCGAACGTGCGCTTGATCATCCGCATCTGTTCGCGGAGTCACGATTTGCAGGCTGAGCACCGCATCCTTCTTCGTGCCGAGCGGTCGACGTTGCAAAGACCACAGCGTCGGGCAGCACGAAAGCGAATTGGGACTCGCGGACATCCCATTCGACGATCACGACACCCCTCAGCCATCTTTCTGGCGGTTCATCCGGGTGCCCGGAACATAACCGGCTTTGCCCATCGGCACGGTTGCTTTGCCGTCTGTTTGCGGAAGGCTGCCGACAGCGGAGACACACGATCAGCTTATTGTACCGGTGATAAAAAGCGATATGCAGAGCGCGTGGCAAAATTTGCACAAAGAGCTTCTCTCGAAGGGGCGTCGGGCAGCAGGCTCACTTGATGCGGCGGCGTCTAAAACCCGTCCTTATTGTTCTCTTCACTCTGATCGTGGGCGGAGGCGGCTGGATCACCTGGCAGCTTCGAAGCCCTCCGGCACCACCGGCGTCGCAGCGACTACCTATTTCGCTGTCCCCGACGCCTGCTCTGCGCGCGCAGTTTTTCGGCGCCACCACCCTGCTCCTGCGCGATCGCGACCATGCGGTAATGATCGACGCCTTGCTCTCGCGCCCGGGCATGTGTGATGTATTGTTCGGTACCATCGGCCCTGACGCCGCACGGGTCGATAGCGTGCTGAAGCGCGGCAAGGTCGACAAGATCGACCTGCTTTTCATTACCCACTCCCATTACGATCACAGCCTCGACGCCGCGGCGATCGCACGGCGCACCGGCGCGATCATCATCGGGTCAGCCTCCACGCAGCAGATCGCGCTCGGCGGCGGCGTCGGGGCAGCCCGTACACGGCTGGTTGCGGGCGGCGAACGTTTCGATGCCGGCAGCTTCCGTGTCACCGCGTTCCGATCGCGCCATTCACCGGGCGACCACGTTCCCGGCGTGATCACCGGCCCGATCCGCCCACCCGCGAAGGCTCAGGATTACAAGAATGGCGGAACCTACGCCTATCTGGTCGAGCATGGGGGGCTGCGCATTCTGGTCCATGCCAGCGCTAATTATGTGCCGGACATGTATCGCGGCGTGAAGGCCGATATCGTCTTCATTGCAATCGGGGGACTGGGCGCTCAGCCAGCGGATTTCGTGGAGCGCTATTGGCGCGAGACGGTCGGCGCGACCGGCGCAAGGCTGGTCATCCCGACGCATTGGGATAATTTCGTGCGCCCGCTCGACGGCCCGTTCGTCCCGCTCCCGCGGCTGATGGACGATGTTCCCGCCGCGATAGCCAAGATCGAGTCTCTCGC
Source organism: Sphingopyxis sp. (assembly GCA_030655355.1). GTDB lineage: Bacteria > Pseudomonadota > Alphaproteobacteria > Sphingomonadales > Sphingomonadaceae > Sphingopyxis. The sequence goes on along the minus strand of JAURVS010000044.1, from coordinate 6,116 downwards.
GAAGCATGATCGCGTGACGATCCGCACTATGCCGCCGGTCGCGCCGGTCGACATCGCGGCGGCGCTTCCTGCCCGGCGCTGATGCCTATTTACCTGCCAGCGACGGCCCTCCGCGCGAGCGATACCATCACCTGATAGCCCGCATGATTGGGGTGGATACCGTCGAAGGTGAACGCGGGCTGTAGCGCACCATCGGGCGTCGTCAGCGAACTATGATAGTCGAGATATTCGACCTTCTCGGCCTTGGCATAAGCTTTCAACCACATATTCAATTCGGCGACACGCGGCGCGGGCTGCAGCTCGGGCTTCCACGCGAAGCGTGCCGCCGGGGGGATCGAGGCCAGGATCACCTTGATGCCGTTCGCCTTGGCGAGCGTGACCATCGCGCGGATATTATTCTTATAATCCTCGGGCGCATTCGGCCCGCTGTTGCCGGCGATATCGTTGGTGCCCGCCATGATGTGCACAAGCTTCGGTTTCAACGCGACGATGTCGGCCTGAAAGCGCAGCAACATCTGCGGGGTCGTCTGCCCGCTGATCCCGCGGTTCACGATTCCGCCGCTGAAGAAACCCGGGTCGTCCAATCCCCAATTCTGGGTGATTGAGTCGCCCATGAAGACGATGCGACGTGCGGACGCCGGCAGCGCGAGCAGCCGGGCATTGTCGGCGCGGTACCGGCAAAGATCGGCCCAGTCACTTTTGCGCGCGTCGAGATTGGCCTGGCGGTAGGCGGCAAGTTCAGGCGGCGGCGGCGGTATCGTCGCTGTTTGCACGAGGCCCGATATCACCCCGATATAGGCCTTCACGGGTTCGGGTATTTGCGGCATCAGTCCTTCGCAGGGGCTCGCGACCATCCCGGCAGGCGGCGTTTGTCCGGCAGCTGCTGGAATGCCGACCAGGATTGCGGCGACAACAAGCGCGCGCCGCATCATGCGACGCCGCCTGAGAGATAAGTGAAATTGTCGCGCAGCGAATCGAGTGCGGGTCGTACATATGGCGCTTCCTGTTCGACGAAGAAGCGATCGATGCCAGCGACGCGCGCCGCGGCGAGCAACTTCGGCCAGTCGGTGACACCACGCCCGATCTCGGCGGGATCCATCTCGAGCAGCACATTGGGTTTGTTCGTCGCCGCTACGTCCTTGAGATGCAGGGCGCTGACGCGGCCCTTATGACGCTGAATGAAGTCGGCCGGGTCTACCCCCGCCGCCACCGCCCAGCCGCAATCGAGCTGGAACGACACGAGCGCGGGATCGGTGTTCGCGACGAGAAAGTCCATCGCCGTTCCGTCGCCGAGCGGGATGAACTCGTTGCTATGATTATGAAAACCGAAGCGAAGCCCCCGCGCTTTCAGCTTTGCGCCCTTGTCGTTCATATAGTCGGCGGTCCAGCGCCAGTCGGCCTCGGTCATCCGCGCGGTGACGCCGCTCACCATCTTGCGGACGTCTTCACCCGGATCGAGCTTCATCGGCAGATGCGGCGGGGTGACGAAGAGCGGCATGATGACCGTATCGAAACCCAGAATGCCCGCTTCGGCCGCGAGAATATCGAGATCGTCGTCGAGCGTGCGCGGCGCCGGCCGGAAGGATTTGGCGGGAACGTGCGCGCTCGTGCAGCGCAGCCCGGCGAGGTCCAGGGCAGCGTGCAATTCCTGCGGCGTCTTTCCCGCATACCCCGCGAGTTCGACAGTGCGATAGCCGATACCCGCGATTGCGGAGAGCGTACCGTGGAGATCTTCGCCCAGTTCCTTGGCAACCGAATAGAGCTGGACGCCGATCGGCGGGCCCGGCGGCGCAAAGAAGCGACTCGGCCCCCGGGGAGCGCACGCTGCCGCAAGCGCGGCGAGCCCGCCCGCCAAAATCGTCCGGCGCCCAAGTTGAAGATCGCGCCCTATAGGCCCGGAATACTGCACGCTCATATGTCTCTCCCCATCGTCCTTATCGCCTTTTTTTGGCGGAATTATATGTAATCCATTACATTTTTGTCGATATCATCCGCTGCGAAGCGCCTCCAATCAGCGTTGCGTGGCAGGCCCGGTGCTCCCGCGCACGACAAGATCGTGCGGCAGCGTGATCCAGGGACGTTCGCCTGCGCTGCCGTTAAGAACCGCCAGCAGAAGCTTGACCGCTTCCATCCCGATCAGCATCATCGGCTGCCGGATCGTCGTCAGAGGCGGGCTCTGGAACCGTGCATAACGCACGTCGTCGAAGCCCACGATCGAGACGTCGTCGGGGCAGACGATCCCGCGGTCGCGGCAGGTCGCAAGCGCGCCGATCGCGACCTCGTCGCTGAAACAGAATAGCGCGGTCGGGGGGATGTCGGTGTCAAAAACCGCAGCCGCGAGCGCGACGCCGGACTCGAGCGTATAGTCGCCATGCACGACGACCAACTGATCAGCAGTGCCCGCCATCGCCGCGGCACGGCGCGCGCCTTCGAGCCGTTCACGCGTCAAATGGCTGCTGTCGGGGCCAGCCAGCAGCGCGATCCGGCGATGCCCCATCGAGAGCAGGAGATTGATCGCATCGGCCGCGGCACGCGCGTTATCGATATGGACGCTCGCCACGCCAAGCGCCGGCGAAAAGTCGCATGCGTTGACTACGGGCGCCGAAAAGCCCCTTTGCTGGATCAGCTTGCCGAGCTTTCCTGGTACGCGGTGGCCGAGAAAGATCAGCCCGTCGGCTTCCTTGCGGAGCAGCATGTCCGCATATTGCGCCTCGCGATCTGCGTCGTCGCGCGTGTCGCCGAGAAGCAGCGAATAGCCCGCGGACTGCGCCGCATCCTCGGCGCCGCGGATTACCTCGGCGAAGAAGGGGTTTGAGACGTCGGGGACCATCACGACGATCTTGCGCGTGCGCAGCGTGCGCAGGCTCTTGGCGGCAAAATTGGGGACATAGCCGAGCACGTCGATCGCATCCTGGACGCGCCGGCGCGTTCCGGGCTGGACGAGGTCGGGGTCGCTGATCGCGCGCGATACGGTCGCCGTCGAGACCCCCGCACGCTCCGCCACCATCTTGATCGTCGCCACTCTATTCTCCCAAATCGCGGTCTCGTCGGTCTCGTCGGTCTGCCCTCAACATCATCCCTTGGCCAGAGCGTTCGAGGCGAAAGCCTCCCAAGTCGCCCTTCTGAACCGATCGGCAAAGACTTGCTCCCGCCCGGCAAACCGCGCGGCGGCAAAGGCCATTGCCCTGACGCTTGTCGATGTTAACGATTACATCAAGCAACCGTCAAGCAAGACGAATCGAAGGTGGAGAGGATGGAAGACACTTACAACGACAGCCGTCGTTTGTTCGCAGGCGCCTGCGCCGCGATCTGCGCGCTCGCCTTCAGCTTCGCCGCGCTCAGCGGTATCCTGTATCATCTGAAGGGCGAGTTTCTCCTCGACAATGGCCAAATCGGATTGATCGGCGGTGCCGGCCTGTGGGGCATGGCGATCTCGCAGATCGGCTTCTCTTCGCTCTGCGACGCGTTCGGCATGCGCAACCTGATGCGCCTTGCCGCGCTCGGCCATATCGCGGGCGTCGCGCTGATCGTATCGGCGAGCGGGTTCACCAGCCTCTTCGTCGGCGCGCTTGTCCTTGCGATCGCAAACGGCATGGTGGAGGCGGTGTGCAATCCGCTCGTCGCGACGCTTTACAAGGCGCGCAAAGCGGCGATGCTCAACCGGCTGCACCTCTGGTTCCCCGGCGGCATCGTTATCAGCGGACTGATCCTGTGGACGATGGCGGAGCTCGACTGGCGCTGGATGATGGTGATCGTCGTGCCGCCCACCCTGCTCTACACATGGCTCTTCACCGGACCGCGCTTTCCCGCTACTGAAGCGGCCGCGGCGGGCGCGCGGCTGGGGGATGCTTTCCGCGCGGTCGGAACCACCCCGATCTTCTGGCTGTTCCTCGGCCTGATGGCGATCACGATGAGCCTTGAGCTCGGCCCGAACCGCTGGATTCCTGCGGTACTCGAAGCCGGCGGGATGCACGGCATCCTCGTCCTCGTGCTAATCAATGGCGTGATGGCGATTGCACGCGGCAATGCCCATATGATCCTCGACCGCGTCTCGCCGGTCGTGCTGCTCTGCGTGTCGGCCGCAATCGCGGGGCTCGGCCTGCTCTGGTTGAGTTACGCGAGCGGCTTGGCGCAGACGATCGCCGCAGCGCTCGTCTTTGCGATTGGCATTTCGATAGTGTGGCCGACAATGATGGGCTTCGTCGCCGAACGCACGCCGAAGACCGGCGCGCTCGGGCTCGGGCTGATGGCCGCGGCGGGATCACTCGCGGTCGGGCTGGTCACGACCCCGCTGCTCGGCACGATCGCCGACCGGCACCTGCCACTGGCGATCGAGGCAACTCCGGCGCGCGCGCTGGCGCAGCAGGTCATGTCGGCGCCCACCGCCGATGCAAAACTGTACGCCGAAGCGCAGGCAATCCTTGCCGCGCCACAGCTTCCCGAGGCAACCGGAGACTTCCTCCGCCGCGTGGCCGCTGACGAAAACAACGGCTCGGCCGCCAAGGCGGCAGCCGACCTGCTCCACCCCGCAGAGAACCGCAGCGGGCTCCTCGCTTTCCGCTACCTCGTTCCTTTAGCGCTGCTCGTCAGCATGATCTTCGCGCTCGTCGCTTTGAGTGACCGCCGTGCCGGCGGCTATGCCGCGGCGGTCGAGCGCGCCCGTTTCCAGCAAGGTGCTCCCGAATAATGACAACTCGTCCGTCTCCCCCGCCTTCTTTGCGCATCGGCTTTATCGGGTCGGGATTCATCGCCCGTTTTCACCTCAAAAGCTTCGACAATGTACGCAATGCCGCCATCAGCGGCGTGTATAGCCCGACGCCCGCAAAACGCGCCGCCTTCGCCGATGCCGCGAACGATATGGAACTCGGTCCCTGCACTGCGCACGCCAGTCTCGAGGCCTTGCTGACGGCTCCCGATGTCGATGCGATCTGGCTGCTCGCACCGAACGACACGCGGCTGGAGACGATGCGCGCGATTCACGCCGCGGTGAAATCGGGCCTCTCGAACATCCGCGCAATCGCGTGCGAAAAGCCGCTGGGCCGCAATCTCGCCGAAGCGCGCGAGATGCTGCAGCTTGTTGAGGATGCCGGGCTGTCGCACGGCTATCTGGAGAATCAGGTTTTCGCCGCCGCGGTCGAGCGCGGCAAGGACGTCATCTGGCGCCGCGCGGTCCCCGCCGCCGGCCGCCCCTATCTGGCACGCGCGGCCGAAGAACATTCGGGGCCGCATGAAGCATGGTTCTGGCAGGGCGACCGTCAGGGCGGCGGGGTGATGTCCGATATGATGTGCCATTCGGTCGAGGTCGGTCGCTTCCTCCTCACCCGCCCGGGCGCACCGCGATCGAGCCTGAAGGTCAAGAGCGTCCAGGGCTCGATAGGTTATCTGAAATGGAGCCGCGCGCAGCATGCCGCGAAGCTGCGAGCCGAATATGGCGCAAGCGTCGATCTGCTCCGCCATCCGGTCGAGGATTTCGCCCGCGCGACGATTACACTCGAAGACGAAGACGGCGCGCCGCTGGTGATCGAGGCGAGCACGAGTTGGGCCTATGTCGGCGCGGGGCTGCGCATCGACCTGTCCTTGCTCGGCAGCGAATATGCGATGGAATTTTCGTCGCTCAATCCCGCGCTCAAGGTCTTCCTCAGCCGCCAGATACAGGGCGGCGAAGGCGAGGACCTGGTCGAGAAGCAGAATGCCGAACAGGGGTTGATGCCGATCGTCGAAGATGAGGCGGGCACCTATGGCTACACCGCCGAGAACCGCCACATGGTGGAATGTTTCCGCCACGGCCGGACGCCGATCGAGACTTTCGAGGACGGCGTCGAGGTCGTGCGCATGGTGATGGGCCTCTATCTCTCGGCCGAGACCGGACGGACGGTCGATCTCGATAGCGCCGATCTCGAATCTTATGTGCCCGGCCCGGCGCGCCTGCCGATGGCGGCGGAATAAGCCATGGCCGCGGAGCCCTTCGATGTCCTGATTGTGGGGTCGGGTGCCGGGGGCGGCATGGCGGCCTATGAACTGACGCGGCGCGGGCTGAAGGTGCTGATGCTCGAGGCCGGGCGCGACTATGATCCGCTCACCGAAACGCCGATGTTCAACCTGCCGTCCGAGGCCCC